>JAIYDT010000554.1 GCA_027487355.1 Verrucomicrobiaceae bacterium | reverse complement strand
TATGAACGCCTCCACGCCGAGACCGGCCACGATGCCGGTTGGCTGCAATGCGGTGGCCTGCAGATCGCGACGAATCCCGAACGCCTTCGTCAGCTTCAACGCAGCGTGGCGATGGCGGCGGTGTTCGGCGTCGAGGCGCGGATGATCACGCCCGAGGAGATCCTGAATTACTGGCCGATGATGAACATCGAGGACGTTCTCGGTGGGGTGCATCTGCCGGGGGATGGCCGCGTGCTGCCGGGTGAAACCGTGGTCGCTCTCGCGAAGGCGGCGATGGCGGGCGGGGTGAGGATTTTCGAACAAACCCGCTGCACCGGGCTGGTCAGCAAGCCGGGTCTCGCAGGGCGCCAGCGCATCACCGGAGTCCGCACCACCGATGGGGAAATCGAGGCCGAGTGGGTGGTCATGGCGGGCAACATGTGGATGCGCCAACTCGGGCTCCAGCACGGCATCGACATCCCCGTTTATCCCTGCGAGCACCACTACGTCATCACCGAGCCGATCGAAGGTGTGACGCGCAATTGCCCCTGCTCGCGCGATCCGGATGCGGGAAACTATTTCCGTGCCCTCGATGATGGCAGCTTGAAACTCGGTGCGTTCAAGAAGCGCTCGAAGCCCTGGCAGATCGGCGATGCGGTGCCGGGAGACTTTTCCTTCGGTCTGTTAGAGCCGGATTGGCCGGACTTCGCGGAGCCCTTCGCCTCGCATTGCCATCGGCTGAAGGGCATCACGCGCGACCAGGTGGTGAAGTTCGTCAACGGCCCCGAAGCCTTCACGCCGGACAACAATTTCCTCATGGGCGAGCCGCATGGCACCGATGGCCTGTTCGTCCTCGGTGGCTGGAACTCGGCCGGCATCGCCTGCTCGGGCGGAGCCGCGCTTTATGCAGTCGAGTGGATTCAGAACGGCGGCATGACGCTTGATCTCGGGTCGGTGGATGTCCGTCGCTTCCTTCCATTCCAGAACGGCCGCAAGTATCTTCAGGAGCGCGTCAGCGAGGTCCTCGGCCTTCATTACCAAATGGCCTGGCCGCTGCGGCAGATGGAAACGGCGCGCGGCATCCGCGCTTCGGGCTTGTACGAGAATCACCGTAGATCGAATGCAATCTTCATGGAGACCGCCGGCTGGGAAAGGCCGCTTGCCTACGCGCCAAGCGCAGCCGAGGCGGAGATCCGATACTCGTTCCTGCGTCAGAACTGGCAGCCGTGGTGCTTCGAGGAAGTCCGTGCCTGCCGTGAATCGGTCGGGCTGCTCGATCAATCGACCTTTGCGAAGTATGAATTAGCAGGCCCCGGCGCTCTTCCGCTGTTGCAGCATCTTTGCGGCGGAAACCTCGACGTTCCGATCGGTCGCGCGGTCTACAACGGGATGCTCAACGAGCGGGGAACCTTTGAAAGCGACCTCACCGTCATCCGCACGGCGGAGGAGTCGTTCTACCTCGTCACCGCCACCGCCCAGCAGGGTCGCGATGCCGACTGGATCAAGCGGCATTTTCCAGGAAATGACTCGCTGATCTTCCGCGACATCACTGAGGAGATGGATGTGGTGTCGGTGATGGGTCCGAAGGCCTTCGAGCTTCTCGGCCAGGTCACCGGGCTCTCCTTTGATGAGGGCTGGCCTTTCGGCACCTCGCGGATGATCGAGGTCGATGGCATTTCCCTGCGTGCGGCGCGGCTCAGCTACGTCGGCGAGCCGGGGCTGGAGCTGCATGTTTCCCGCCGCGACTCCTCAAGGCTCTGGGACTTTCTGTTAGAGGTTGGTGCCCCCTTCGGCATCCGACCCTGCGGGGTTCATGCGATCAACACGATGCGCATCGAGAAGGGCTTCCGAGCCTATGGTCATGAGCTTTCCCCGGCGGAGACTCCCTTGGAGGCAGGCCTGGGTTTCGCGATCGACTGGACCAAGGACTTCCTCGGCAAGGCGGCCCTGCTCGAACAAAAGCAACGCGGTGTCTCGCAGCGTCTGATCTCGCTGGTGCTGGAGGATCCCGAGCCGAATCTCTGGGGCAGCGAGCCAATCTTCTGGGACGGGGAAATCGCCGGCTACACGACCAGTGCAGCGTGGAGCCCCACGCTCGGACGCAGCATCGCGCTCGGATACGTGAAGCGCCCGGATCAACGGGTCCTCAGCGCATCCGACGTGAAGGAGGGCCGTTTTGAAATCGAGAATCTCGGGGTCAGGCATCTCGCCCGCTGGGTGACGCGGCCCCTTGCTTGATACGGTTGGGTGACGCCGGGCGTATGCTTGGCTTCATGAAGTTCCTGTTGCTATCCCTCGCGCTGCTGGCTCCGGTCCAGGCCCAGTCGAAGCTTCCACCCGAACTCCTCGCGTCGATGGACGTGAAGTGGCCGAAGAACCACACGATCAACCTGGTTTTCCACGGCCACAGCGTTCCCTCCGGCTATCAGAAAACGCCCGATGTTAGACCTTTCGAAGCTTATCCGCAGCTTGTATTCCAGGGTCTGAAGAAGGACCACCCCTTCGCGGTCATGAACTGCATCGTCACCGCCATCGGAGGCGAGGACAGCCTTTCGGGGGCGGCCCGATTCGAGAAGGATGTGCTCTGCCACCAGCCGGATGTCATTTTCATCGACTACGCGCTGAACGACCGTCGCCAACCGCTCGACAAGGTGGAGGCGGCCTGGAAGTCGATGATCCGTCAGGCAAAGCAGCGGAGGATTCCGGTGGTCCTGATCACGCCGACCGGAGATTCCAGCGCAAAGCTCGACAATCCGGCGGATCCCCTTTGCCAGCGTGCCGAGCTGATCCGGAAAATCGCAAAGGAGGAGAATGTGCCGCTGGCCGACGTGTTCGCAGCCTGGAAGGCAGAGCTCGCCAAAGGAACTCCGATCGGCGATCTGCTGAGCCAGTCAAACCATCCCAACCTGCGGGGTCACACGCTGGCAGCGAATGCGATTCTGGGTGTGTTTGCAAAATGACCCAGTCCGCAATTCGCACGAAAAGAAAAGTGATCTTGCATTTTGCATTTATCAAACCCCGGCCGTAGATTGCAGGATCGAGTTAAGTCGTTCATTTGCAACTGTCGGTCACCCGGATCGAAATGGCACATGACGTTCTAAGGGGGAAATCATGGACATTCTGATTGTTGATGACGAGCGCACGGTTCGCCAGGCCACGTCATACGCCTTGCAGGCGGAGGATCACTACGTCGAGGCGGCGGAGGATTCCGTCACAGCCCTGAGGCGGGTGAAGGAGGCGGCATTCGATGTGGTGTTCCTCGATTTGCGTTTGGGTGCGGAGGACGGTATCGACGTGATGAAAAAGATCCTCGAAGTGAAGCCGGAGCAGCTCGTGGTGATCTTCACCGCCCATGGCTCCATCCAGACGGCGGTGAAGGCGACACGGCTCGGAGCCTTCGACTTCATGGAGAAACCCTTTCTCCCCGAGCAGCTGCGTGCGATCCTGCTGAAGGCGGGAAAGGCCCTTCATACCCAGGGTGAGGTGCAGGAGTTGAAGCGCACCGTGGTGGCCTTGAAGAGCGAGGTGCAGACGAATCTCGCACCGATGCACTTCGACTCGGAAGACGATGCCACCCGGGAAGCCCTCGACAATCTGTTCCGCGCCGCCGCGACGACGGCCTCGATCCTGATCCTCGGGGAAAGCGGCACCGGCAAGAGCATGATCGCCCGCGAGATGCATGAGCGCAGCCTGCTGGCTGACAAGCCGCTGGTGACCATCAGCTGCCCGAGCCTTTCGAAGGAGCTTCTGGAAAGCGAGCTCTTCGGTCACGTCCGCGGTGCCTTCACCGGGGCCGTGAAGGACAAGGTCGGCAAGGTCGCCCTGGCTGACGGTGGCACGCTGTTTCTCGATGAAATCGGTGACCTGCCGATGGACATCCAGTCGAAGCTGCTGCGGCTCCTTCAGGAGCGCGAATACGAGCGCGTCGGCGACAACAAGACCTTCAAGGCGAACGTCCGGGTCATCGCCGCGACCAACCGCGACCTCAGGCAGTGCGTGATCGATGGCACGTTCCGTGAAGACCTCTACTACCGCCTCAATGTCATCGCGGTGACCATTCCACCGCTGCGCGCACGGCGTCGGGATCTCAGGGTATTCGCGAAGCGCTACCTCGACTACTTTTCCAAGCAGGTTGGCCGCAGTTTCGAGGGCTTCGACACCGCTGGATGGGATGCGATCACGCGACACGGCTGGCCGGGAAATCTCCGTGAACTCAGGAACGCCATCGAACGTGCCGCGATCCTGGCAAAGGGTCCCGCCATCCGCGCCGAGGACCTGCCGAGTCCGGCGGAGGTGGGTTTCACCGCAGCGCCCGATCGGGATGCCGCTCAGGTGATTCGCGTCGGAAGCAGGGTCAGCGTTGACGATCTGGAGTCCGCCCACATCCGTGGCGTGCTTGGATGGGCTCCCAGCCTTCAGGAAGCGGCGGAGATCCTCGGCATCGACAAGGCCACGCTCTATCGCAAACGGAAGCGTCTCGATCTGGATTAATCGCTTCCAACAGATGCTCCGTCAACGACTGCGACATGGCCTGACCTCGCTGGTGATCCTGCTTCTCGGAGTGGGAACGACCGGCCTGTTGTTGTTGCGGAATGCCGCTTCGGAGTTCGATTCAAAACTGAAGCAGTGCTACTCGATGGTCGATGTGGTGCAGCGCTTTCCGGTGCTCACCGCGACCAACAGCCGGACCTATCTCATCCCTCTAACGAATCCCGAGGCTGCGGAGATTCCCGACCGCCACCGCTATGACGAGGTCGTGCAGGACATGCGGAACCGGCTGGAACTGCTGCAAAAAGCCACGGATGGACGATCCACGGATGAGGCGGTGGACCGGCTCGCGGGGGCCATCCTTGAATACTCCACAGGCTACGAGGAGTTCTTCCGCCATCCGCCGACGACTCCGGAGGACAAGCGCATTTTCATCCAGAAGATGTCGGCCATGAACCAACGGATCGCCGACATTTCGGAAAGCGTGAGAACGCTCTATCAGGACCAGCTTTTCGCGACCACCGACAACCTCACGGCAAAGTCCTCGCAAAGCATCCTCTTCATCCTCTCGTTGATGATCCTGGGCATCGTGATCGCGATCCTGATCTACTTCCATCTTGCGCGGGAGATCGCGGATCCGGTGGTCAGCCTTTCCTACTCGATCAAGGAGCTGAAGCGCGGAAACTTCGAGTTCAGCCTGCCAGAACCGAGGGGCGAGAACGAGCTCTCGGCACTGATCCCTTCGTTCAACGAGATGGCCCTGGAACTCCGCCAGCATCGCCGGGAGATGGACGAGCGCCTGCTCAGGACCAACCTTCAGAACCGGGCGGTCCTCACCGCCATTCCCGCCCCGGTGTTCCTGCTCAACGAGGACGCGACCATCGACCAGCTCAATCCAGCGGCGGAGTCCCTGCAGAACCGGCTCGGTGTCTCCGGTCGTCTTCCGGGCACGCTCCTTGCCCTGTTTCACGACTGCGTGGAAAAGCGTCGCGACTATCTGCCGGACGACATCCGGGAGGCCGCCCTGTTCCGGATTGATGATGAGGAATTCTATTTCCTGCCGAGGATCTTCAGTTTCTCGGCCGAGTCCGGCGAGGGGATCTGGTGGGCCGTGTTGCTGATGGACGTGACCCGTTTCCGCTGGCTCGATGAAATGAAGACCAATCTCCTGGCCACGGTGAGTCATGAGATCAAGACCCCGCTCACCGGCATCCGGATGGTGCTCCATCTGTTGCTGGAAGGTCGCACCGGTGCCCTCAATGAGATGCAACACAACATGGTGACCTCCGCGCGGGATGACTGTGAAAGACTCCTACTGACCTTGAAGCGCCTGCTGGATCTGGCGCGTGTCGAGAATGGTGCGAGCCAGCTACAACTTCGACCTGTGAATCTCTCCGAAAGCCTTGAGCGCGCCAAACAGCTCTTCAGCGGCACGGCTGAACAGAAGGGCTGCCCGTTGAAAATTGAAGCCGTCGGCGAGGTGACCGATGTTCTGGGAGATTCAGTCCGCCTCGATGAGGTCATTCACAATCTTCTCTCGAACGCGCTCAAGCACAGCCCGCCGAACGAGCCGGTCACGCTTCGTGTGAGTTCGCGACCCTGTGGAAAGTTTCTCCGCATGTCGGTGATCGATCATGGTGATGGCGTGCCCGAGGACTGCCGTGGAAAGCTCTTCGACAAGTTCTTCCGTGTGCCGGGTCAGAAAACCGATGGAGTCGGACTCGGACTTTCGATCGCCCGCGAGATCGTGCTCGCCCACGGAGGGCGCATCGGCATGGCCGAGAACGAAAGCGGAGTCACCGAATTCGTCGTGGATCTGCCGATCGCTCCTGCCGACGGAATGGCGGCCTGATCAGCGCTTGGTGGCGAGATGCACGAGCACCGCCTTCTGGGCATGGAGGCGGTTCTCGGCCTGTTGAAAAATCGCTCCGGCATGAAGCTCGAGCACTTCCTCGGTGATCTCCTTGCCGCGATAGGCAGGCAGGCAGTGCAGCACGATGTGATCCGGCGCCGAAGCAGCAAGCAGAGCCGAGTTCACCTGGAAGGGCCCGAAGGCGGTCTCCTTTTCCTGCTGATCTTCCTGACCCATGGAAAGCCAGACGTCGGTGTTGATGACGTGCGCATC
>JAIYDT010000356.1 GCA_027487355.1 Verrucomicrobiaceae bacterium | reverse complement strand
TGCCAGATCGCGAGATTTTCGGCATCACCGGCCTGGAGTTTCACGAGCTCCGACTTGCAGAGGTCGAGCACGGCGGGATCGGCCTTGGTGGCGGCATTGATGTCGCGATAAACACGAAGAAGTTCAGGGATGGGATCGGCCTCCAGCGCGGCGTGGTCGAGCAGGGTTTTCCAGCCGTGGAGGATCATGCCGAATTGCGTGCCCCAGTCGCCGATGTGGTTGTCGGAGATGACGGTGAAGCCGAGGTAGCGGGCGATTCGCGAGAGCGAGTCGCCGATGATGGTCGAGCGGATGTGGCCGACGTGCATCGGCTTCGCGACGTTCGGTGCGGAGAAATCGACGACCACGGTGCGGCCTTTTCCGATGTCCGGCACGCCGAGTTTTTCATCGCGAATCAGCGCGGCGGTGTGGGCGGCATAAGCTTCTGGAAAGATGCGGAAATTGAGGAATCCAGGCCCGGCGATGTCGGCGGTGGCGACGCCGGTGAGGTCGATCCGGTCGAGGATTTCCTGGGCGAGGGCGCGCGGGTTGGTCTTGCGCTGCTTGGCCAGGACCATGGCGGCGTTCGACTGATAGTCGCCGAAACGGAGGTCCGTGGCGGCGGTGACGGGCGCGGCGGCGGCCTCACCGATGACGGCGCAAACCGCGGCGGCGAGGCGGGATTCGAGGTCCTGCTGGAAGGTCATGGGAAGAAGAGTCAAGGAGGGGTCGGCCCTCTGGTGGTTGGAACTTGATGCTTGGAACTTGGAACTTCCTAACTGGCCGCACGGGACGCTTTTGGATCAAGAATGGCAAGAATCTCCTCACGGGTCCCAGCCTCACCGATCCGGCGGCGGATCTCGCTGTTGGTGAACATTTTTGCGATCGCGGCGAGGGTCCGGAGGTGCAGGTGGTGGTCCTTGCTCGGGACGATGAAAAGGAACACGAAGTGGACCGGGCCGCCGTCGAGGGCTTCGAAGTCGATGCCGGCCTTCGAGCGGCCCAGCACGGCGATCACATGGTCGACGTTGTCCGAAAACGCGTGGGGAATGGCCACGCCCGAGCCGATTCCGGTGCTGACTAGTTCTTCGCGGACCCGCAGGGACTCGAGAATCTCCTTCTGGAGGACCGAGTCGATTTTTCCAAGGAGCCGCAGGTGCTCGACAAGTTCCACGATCGCAGGCCAATGCTCTCCGGCCTGCATTTCGGGCAGGATTTGATCGGCGCTGATGAGCTGGCTCAGTTTCATGGAAGGACCTGCGGTGCGGGGATGGTCCGCGCAAAGGGGACGCCGATTATCGTTGCGGCCCGACCTTGGCAAGCGGATTCGCGGACGGGCTCTCTTGGATTGAACCTTGCTCCGTGGCTGGTGATACGCGTAGCCTCCCGCCATGGCTCTCGTGTTTTGCCGTCTGCTCCCATTGATTCTGGTTTGTCCACTGCTCACCCATTGTGGGGGCTCCCCCGGCGGCGGCAACATGGGCGGCCCGACCGCGGAAGAGCGCAAGGCGAAGATTTCGGCCGAGCAGACCGGGGATTTTCATTACGGTCGCCGCTATTTTGTGAACAAGACCCGCTTCTGGGGCTATCTCAAGAAGCCTCGGGAGTCCTGGAGCCGCGCCCGGTTGGTGGTGTTCAACGAATCCGCGATGCTCAATCCTGATCGGCTTTCGGAGAATGGACCGACCGGTCAGAAATATGGATTCGATCAGAACTACGAATACAGGATTCGTGGTTCATTCACCGGACGCGAGGTGTATGAACCGAACAGCAATCAGTTCCTCCCTGAGTTCAGGCTGACAGGATATGAGCTGTTGGACCGAAATCCGGGTTGGCTTTTCCGGCCGGATGACCGTTACAATTCCACCCGGATCACTTTGACACCTCGTTGAGCGACTCCTGCTTTCCACAGAGATGAAGATTCGAACCTTTCCAAGACCTCCCAGAGGCACTCCTGTTTCGAAGCCGGGTGCCGTGGAGCCTGTTGCGATTCAAAGCACTGCACTCGACTGGGATCGCAGCCTGATGCGCAGACGCAAGAAGGAAGCTTCGCAGAAGCGCCGCAGTGAGACGCTTCTCAGGACGATCGCGGTTGGAGTGGTCGCGGTTTTCGGTCTGATCGGCGCCACCTACGTCGGCCTTACGCGAGATCGATCGTCGAGTGCGGCGGTCTGGCATGATCCCAACTCGCAATTGTTCACTCCGCGTGACCAGGCGGTGACCCCTCTTTCCGAAGATCAGGCGCTTGCGCTGGTCAAGAAAGTCCTCGCGGCACGAAGCTCGGCGGAACTCAACGACCTGGTCAGGCTCAGGGATATCTCTGCAAGCGAGGCGGTCCAGTTCCTGACGGAGCTCGAACAGAAGCGGGGCAAGGTTTTGCGCCTGGATTGGATCGGCAACATGGATGCCAACGGGATCCAGATCGAGGCGGTGGAGATCCACTTCGAGAATGAAACGGTGAAACCTCTGCGGGCGCTGCTCACTCCGAACCCGCAGTCGATCTGGCAGGTGGATCTGGCGGCGCTTTCCGCCGCTTGCAGCAAGCCCTGGGACAAGGTCCTCAGCGAGGCGAAGATCCAGGCGGATCTGAGGGTTTTCATCGCCCAGGACAACTACTACAACGGTCGCTTCCTGAGTGAACGCGAATGGGCTGCCTATACGCTGGCGAGTCCGGATTCGGACGCCACGCTCATCGGCTACTGCCAGCGTGGCAGCGAAACCCAGCGGATCCTGAATGCTTCCCTCAAGTCGTCCCGCGCCATCCGCGCAATCGTACGGGTGAGAAAGAACGACCCGACTCCCACCCGACTTTGCGAGATCATCTCATTCCTCGCCGAAGACTGGATCATGACGGATACCGCCTTCGACGAGCGCCAGACCGATGGATCGTCCAACGTTGGCGAGGAGCCCTAAGGCTCCGTTCAGGAGCCATAGGAGGATTCAACCCGACTCGCGACATCGCGGTAGCCGTAGTCCACTTCGTAGATCTGCTTGAAGCAATCCAGGGCGGAGTCCTTGTCTCCCATTTCCGCGTGGATTTCCCCCTTGTCATAAAGGACTTCCTTCTTGGTGTTGTCCATGGCGTGGAGGTCAGCCAGTGCGTCTGAGAGTTGCTTGATGGCAAGGTCGAACATTCCCTTGGCGCGGAAGGTGCGGCCGAGAAGAAGCAGCACCTTGGTCCGGATGTGCGGATTGCGGGTGGCTTGCTGGAGATGGGGGATTGCTCCGCTGAAGTCGCCAAGGTGGTAAAGTGCCAGCCCGAGATCGTATCGGAACTGAGGATCCGTCGGATTCTGGTCCACGCGGCGCTTGGCTTCCTCGACCTGCTCCGCCATCCGCTCGGCCTTGCGGGCTGCCAAGGTGCTGACGAGTTCGGCATTCGACGGATCGGCTGCCGCAGCTTCCTCCAGGGCCTTCATTTCGGCTTCCTGCGCACGATCCTTCATCTGCGAGGCCTTGTTCTGGAGTGCGACGTCGCCATTGCTGAGCGTGTGCGCCCAGGAGAAGAAGGCGTGGGCATTGGTCCAGTCTTCCAGTTGTTCATAGACGGCGGCCAGCTCCTTCACGGCGAGCAGGCTATTGGTGTCCTCGTTGTATTTGAGGACAAGCCGGTCACGACGCTCCTCGAGCTGGTCACGGGTGAGGCCGGTTCTGGAGGCCTTCTCCATTTCCTCGAATTCGGCCTTGTTCTTCATGAGGCTCCGCATGTCGGAATTCTCGTCCCACTTCTGACTCTGCATCGAGGCGCGGGCGGAGCAGTCCTTGGCCCCTTTGATGGCCTCGGAATCCGTCGGAGCGATCTTGATGATGTCGTTGTAAACCTCAGCCGCCACTTTCGGCATGTCGCGGGTGAGGTAGTGCTGGGCGAGCTTGTGAAGGAGCTTCGGCGTTTCCGGGCTGCCTTTGCGGACGGTTTCCAGGGCGAACGCTGCGCTGTCCGGCATTTCGAGCTTCATGAAGCACTCGAAAAGGAGATCGTTCGCGCCTTCGTTGTAGGGATCTTTCTCAAGATCCTTCTCGATGAGGGGGATGGTTCCGAGCGGGTCCTTCTTGGCCTGCCCTTGAAGCTTCATGCCACCGAAGCCACCGGACTGCATGCTGAACAGGCCTCCTTTCTTCTTGGGGCCTCCGGTTTGCTGGATCTCCACCTTGCGAAGGACCTTTCTGCCATCAAGAAACCCGGGCGAATCCTTCAATAGGGCCTGCAGGAGGCTGATTGCATAGGGAAGGTTTTGAGTCTGGACGGCGCTGAGTGCTTTCAGCCACAGGGCCTTCTGGCTCTGAGGAAGATCCTTTTCGGTGATTTCTGACATGGTGGAGTTTCTTGGAAGGTTGTCGCCTGATACTGGGTGGATCGCAGGCGCACTCCAAACGTGGAACGGAAGGTTTGAATTGGCAAGCGCTCCGTTGATGAAGCAATCAGGCGGTTTTTGGGATTGAAGCCTGAGTCGGAAGGTTCATCATCGGCGGCGACGAGGCACTGGTCGTGCCTCCCCCAAGCTTCAACGTCCTCTCATGCCTCCACGCCCGCGAAACTCTTCCTCCCGTCGTAAAACACAAGGCCGTTCGGCTCCAGGGCCGCGTCGTGGCAACAAGGAAGGTGAGGAGAAGGCGGTGGAGGTCGATGGCGAGGTGTCATCGGTGCTCGCCGGCACGATGTTCCGCGTCAAGCTGGTCAGCGGCCATGAGGTGCTGGCCCATATCTCCGGCAAGATGCGCAAGCGCTTCATCCGGCTCGTCGTTGGGGACAAGGTGAAGATGGAAATGTCTCCCTACGACACCTCCAAGGCGCGCATCGTGTTCCGCCTCGGATGAGGCGAAACCGCCCATTTGGGTTTGAGATGGAAAAGACGGGCTGGGAATTCCTTTCAGCGCGAAAGTGGACCGGGGGCCAATTCCTCACCCGGCCTCTACCTCTTCCAGTTCGTCGCTGGAAGCCGCTCCCGGAGTCCGTCGCTCGACCTCGATCTCGCCGAGCAGATGGGTTTGCCGGATGATGAATTGGTTCAGCTTCATCAGCTCCAAAACGGCGAGGAAGGTGACGATGACCTCTGCCTTGGTGGTGGCGCCCTCGAACAGGTCCTCGAACCTGCGCGCCTGACCGCAGGCGAAATGGTTCAGCAGGAACTCGATCTTGTCCGCCACCGTGTAGCGATCGTCAATGATGTCGCCGAAATCGTGGGATTCCTCGAAGCGCTTCAGCACGTTCTGGAAGGCACGGATGAGATCGAAGATGGACACCTCGGCCAGGGGAGCGGTGGTCAATTCGGCGGCAGATTCCGCGACTTCCGCCCGGTGCTCGAAGCTTCCTTCCTGTTCGATCTCCTTCAATGACAGGAATCCGGCCGCGTCCTTGAATTTCTTGTACTCGATGAGCTGGCGGATGAGTTCCCAGCGTGGGTCATCCTCCTCGGCATCCTCCTCGGGGGGCTGGTCCTGGCGAGGCAGGAGTGTCCGGCTCTTGATGTACATCAGGTTCGCCGCCATGACGATGAACTCGGACGCCAGGTCGATGTTCAGGAGCTTGAAGGTGTCGATGTAGTCGAGATACTGCCTCGTGATGCGCTCGATGGAGATCGTGTGAATGTCCACTTCGTCCTTTTTGATGAGGTAAAGGAGCAGATCCAGCGGACCTTCGAATATCTCAAGACGGACTTTGTAATCGGCAGCTTCCACAGCGGTTTTGGTAGGGGAACACCCGGACGTGAGCGAGGGAAATTTCGGCTCGCGTGCCGGTGATTCCCCCGATTGAATGCCGACGTCACAGAGATCACTCATGGAAAGCGAACAACTTCAGTCATTCAACGATCGTCTCAGCCAATGGGTCTCAAGCCAGGGCTTTTGGTTCCAGCTTCGTTTTTCGATGTCCGGAGGTGGGGCAGGCTCGATCATTTACCACCTTCTCCGGATCGGATTCCGGGTGTTGCTGTTCCTGCTCTTGGTTTGCGTTGGAGGCTGGATCTATCTCATCAAGCGGGTTGAGGCGAAGGACTTCCCCAAAAAGCTCAGTGAGGCGATCGGCAACCACCTGTTGGCGGGTGAATGCAGGATCGAGGGATTCAGGCGGACGAGCGGCGAGTTCAACCTCCGACGCATTGCCTGTGCTGGGACACCCGATGCCTACTACTCCGCCTTCGAAGCTTCAAACATCAGTTGCCGCATGGGCTTGCTTGACGGTTTGTCCGGGGTCTGGAACCCGGGTCCGATCCGGGTCAAGAGGCTCGACATGGAGGTGCGGACCGGCTCGGACGATCCGGCTACCGCCGCGCGTCGCGCCGAATCATTCCTCAGGGACTATTCCACGTTCGATCTCTCCTTGGTCGAGGTTTCCGATGCGACTCTCCGGTGGGGATTCGCCAAGGTCTTCAATCCCCAGATCCGTGCCGGACTGACGGAGCCAGCCAGGGGTGAGATCAAGAACAGTGCCATGACCGTCCAGCGCACCGATGGCGGTTACCGACTTCAGTTCCGGGGTGGCACATTCACCCAGAACTGGCTGGAAGGTCTTGAGATCGTCGAAATGACGGCCTTTATTGGTCCGGATGGAATCCAGATCGAGAAGGGGGAGTTTGTCGCCAAGGTCGAGGGTTCCCAGAAACCACCCGGTTCGGTTTCCTTCCTGGGGGTGAAGGTCTCCGGTGGAGATCGTCCCATCGTCAGCGGGACGGCCCGCCTTAAGGGCGTGCCTCTGGAACTCCTGCTGCCTTCACGGGTTCAGGGTTTCGTCGAAGGATCGATCTCGGCTGATCTCAAGATGGGCGGCTCGACCAATTCCAACGAAGGAGTGACCTATGAAGGCCAAGTGATCATGAGCGGGGAGGATTGCCTCACGCTTCGCGAACGAATCCACCTCTTCAAGGCGCTCTCGGTCGTTGACCTCTTCAACAGCTACCGCAAGCTGGATTTCCGCGAAGGCTCCTTCTACATGAAGACTTCCGCCGGTTCGTTGTCGCTGGAGAAGGTGTCCCTGAAATCGAAGGACGTCATTTCCCTTCAGGGAGAGATGAAGGTGAGGCTCCCGACCGACCAGGAGATCGAGAACGCCGTCACCCGGAAGTCCACCGGCGAGCTTGCGCCGGTGTTCGCTTCAGACAACACCACCGACGAGCTTTCCTCTGACAAGAACGAGAACGAGTTCACCTTGAAGAATGCGGCCACCTCCTCGTCGGAAGCCCCGCGGAAGGAGGGGACCACCACCCAGGACACCGGACTTTTCAAGCAGTTGGCAGATGGCACGGCAAACCGCCAGGTGATCCAGCAGGGCATGGAGATCTTTTCCAAGAACCTCCGCTACGAGGGCAAGTTCACGATTTCCATTCCGGGAGACTCGTTCGCCCGTGCTCCCGATCTGGCCGCGATCTACCAGCCTGATCCTGTGACCAAACGCATCTCGATCGAGGTTCCGATCGAGGGGAACATCTACGACATCACGCTCAGCCAGGCCGAGGACATCTACGTCAAGGGCCGTCGCCGGGAGTAAGGCCTTCGTGCCGAACTCTCAGAGTCCAGAGGTTTTCGCCAATCCCAGGGATGCGTAAATCTCGCGGGTCACGCGACTCTTGTTCAGGGTGTAGAAATGGATGCCGTCGATTCCGGCGTCCAGCAGCTCCGCACATTGCTGGGCGGCGTAGTGGATGCCTACCCTCTCGACTGCTTGCGGCTCACCCTGTGCGCGATCCAGTGCCTTCAGCAGCTTCGCCGGATACCGGGCCCCGGCGGCAAGTTCCGCCATGCGCTTCATGCCGGAAATCGTGGTGACCGGCATGATGCCGGCGATCATCGGCACGCGGATGCCAGCCAGATCGCAACGCTCCCGGAAATCAAGGAAGTCGCGGTTGTCGAAGAACAACTGGGTGCAGATGTAGTCCGCGCCTTCATCCACCTTCGCTTTGAGGTGATCGAGTTCGAGCAGTCGATTGGGGGTGTCGGGATGCCCTTCGGGAAAGCCAGCGACACCGATGCCGAAGCCGCGTGGGTCAGGATGGCGACCGCTGTCATTGAACTGCTTGATGAACCGGACGAGATCCGCTGCGTGCCGGAAATCCCCCTTGGACCAATCGTAGGCGGTCTCGCCCTTCGGAGGGTCGCCACGGAGGGCCAGGATGGTGTTGACCCCGGCCTTTGCGTAGCGCTCCAGCAGGGCATCCAATTCGGCAAAGGTGTGGCCGACACAGGTGAGATGTGGCACCGGCGGGATCGCTGTGGTCTGCTTGATCCGGACCACCAGGTCGTGCGTCAGCTCGCGGGTTCCACCACCTGCTCCGTAGGTCACGGAAACAAAGGACGGTCCGAGGGGTTCGAGTTCCCGGATCGTTTCGTAAAGCTCCTCCCAGCCAACGGGAGTGCGGGGAGGGAAGAATTCAAAGGAGAAGCTCGGGCGGTGGCGCTGCAGCAGGTCGAGAATGTGCATGGGGTGGGCTAAAGTGGGGTGAAATCCGCAGGAGGCCGAAACTTCCCGGATCTTTCGGAGTTTATTTGCTCGAAGATCCCGGTCACCGGGTTACAAAAACGCTGAACTCCCATGAAGACAATCCCCGTTTCGCTGGTATTCGCCGGTTCCCTGCTTGGAGCCTCCGCCCTGCCTGCTCCTGATCGTCCTGAACAAGGGCCACCCGTCCAAAAGGAGCGGTCTCAGGGACCGGAAGGCGAGCGTCGGGGACCGAAGCACCAGCCGATCGAATTCTGGAAGCAGGCGGACACGAATGGCGACGGTTTGATCTCGAAGGACGAGTTCCTGGTGCTGGAGAGGATCAAGAACCTCCCTGAGGAAAAGCGGGACAAGTTCTTCAACCGGCTCGACAAGAACAGCGACGGCTCGGTTTCCATTGAGGAGCTTCGAAAAATGGCGCCTGGAGAGAACGAAGGGGGACCGCAGGGGCTTCCCCGTTTGCCCGAGCTGGACACCGACCGCAGCGGCGGGGTGAGCTTTGTGGAGTTCAAGGCGGCACCTTTCGTTCAAAAGCTCCCTGCCGAGCGTCAGGAAACCCTCTTCAAGCGACTGGATCGCGATGGCGACGGCCAGATCACTCCGAAGGATCGTCCTGAAGGTCCACCGAAAGGTCGTCCGGAAGGTCGTCCGGAAGGACCAGGAGGGGATATGGACCCCAGGCAGATGATCCACCGCCTGGACGTCAATGGCGACGGGTCCGTCAGCTTCGAGGAGTTCCAGAAGGCCCCCTTCGCCGAGAAGATTGGGGAGGATGCCTTGGAGGACCGATTCGAGAAGCTCGATAAAAACGGCGACAAGAAGCTTTCCCCTGAGGACATGCCAGCCCCTCCGGAAGGTGGCAGGCCACCCGAAAAGCCTGAGCGGCCGGAGCCACCCAAGGCACCTTGATCCGGCGACGGCTCAGAAGTTCACTTCGAACCAGACTCCACCGAACAGGCGTTCGGTCTCGTTGCTCGCCTCCATCGGCAGAGAAACGCCGACAAATGGGGTCACCGCGACCGACTTGCTGATCGCGTAAGTGAAAGAGGCCCTCGCATAGAAATCGTTCCAACCACTGCGGCCGTAGTAGTCATCCACCCAACTGGTTCCGGCCTTCAGAACCACAAATGAGGAGTCGGTCACCGGTTTGGACCATTCCGTTTCGAGCCAGAGATAGGGAGCATCCGCACCAGTGTCGTAGGCGGCTCCTCCGGTGACGTCGAGGTCGTTGGTGGCATGCCAGGTGAGGCTGGGCGCGATGTCGATGCCGTCCTTGAGGAGCGCCTGATCGAAGCTCTGCAGGGTGATGGAGACTCCTGCGGAGAACTGGTCCGCGTCATGCATCAGGTCCACGAACAAGGCGGACTGGGAAAAGTCTCCGTCCCCGGTCTCGGTGGCGTAGAGGCCGCCGACGTCCAGACGCCATTCGTTGCTGAGCGCAATCTCCGCCTGGAGCTGGAAATCGAGCACCCGGTCACCCAGCTTGAAGCCGCGCCAGATCGACTCGGAGCGGAAGCCGGTCACCGCCTCAATGCCGATCGGGATCTCCTTTTCTGCCTCCTGCTGGCCGGTCTCGGCAACAGCAGGGAGGATGGCGGTGGTCAGGAAAAAGGCGGTGGAGCGGATCATGGAAACATGGTGGTATCCCCCAGGCTTCGGGTCAATCACCAGCTCAATGTCCCGTCGTGCTGACCTCGGCTGCCAGGTTGGCATCGAGGGCATCGGAACGCATTTTGCCGTGCTTGCCCTTGCTCCACCAGAAGACGATCGGCGAGGCGACGAAAATCGAGGAGTAGGTGCCGGCCACGATGCCGATCAGGATGACGATCGAGAAATCGCGCAGGGCCGCGCCACCCAGAACGGCGAGCGCGAGCACGCAGACCAGGGTCGCGGTGGAGGTCAGGACGGTGCGGGAGAGCGTGGCGTTGATCGCCTCGTTCATGATTTCGAGCAGGGTGCCTCGACGCTCGTGGAAGCTTTCGCGGATACGGTCGAAGATGATGATGGTGTCGTTGATCGAGTAACCGGCGATCGTGAGGATGGCGCCGACGTGGATCAGCGACAGCTCATGGCCGAACAGCACCACGAGTCCGGCGGCGATGACGCAGTCGTGGATGAGGGCGATGAAGGCTCCGATCGCGAACGAAAACTCGAACCGGATGGTGACATAGATCATGATGCCAATCAGGCCAAGACCCAGCGCGAGCATCGAACTCCAGAGCAGGCTGCCGCCGAGATAGCCGGAAACCTCCTCGCGGCTGGCATCAATCTTGTAGTGGGTGCCCTGGGCGTCGGTAACCTGTTCGGCGAGTGCCGGGAAAACTTCGCGCATCTTGGACTCGACGAGGTCGGCATCACGGGAGTCGCAACGGATGCTAAGCAACTTGCCGGAGGTCGGGTTGGTCTCATCCCGTGGGAACACCGCCTTGTTGAGCGGAAGTCCGACGAGTGCCTTTTCCACATCACTGGTCGGGATTTCCACCTTTCCGAGCAGGAACTGGATGCTGGTTCCGCCAGTGAAGTCGATGCCGAGGGAGCGCTCCTTTTTGACGGCGAAGGCACCGATGGAAATGAGGGTCACCAGGATGGAAAGCAGGATGCAGGGCACCCTCTTGCCCATGAAGTCGTAGTTCTTCGAGCTGATGAGGTTGAGGAATGAGAGGCGCTTGAGAATGTTGAGATCCGTGCCCCAGAGGAACAGCACCCGCGTGGCGAGGATGGCGGAGAACAGGGAGCAAAGGATGCCGATGGTCAGGGTGACGGCGAAGCCCTTGACACTGGCACTGGCGAAGCAGAGCAGGATGATCGCGGTGATCAGCGAGGTCATGTTCGAGTCAAAGATGGCGCTGAAGGCCTTGCTGTAGGCTGCGCCGAGGGAGGCCTTGATCGACTTTCCAAGAGCCAGTTCCTCGCGGAGACGCTCGTTGATGAGCACGTTCGCATCCACCGCGACGCCGATGGTCAGGACGATGCCGGCGATGCCTGGAAGCGAGAATGGAAAGCCGAGCATCGCCATCACTCCGAAGAGCATGAGGCAGTTCAGCAAGAGTCCGATCATGGCCACGAGGCCGGCGGTCCGGTAGTAAATGAGGACGAACGCGAAGGTCAGGATCAGCCCGAGCACGCCGGCCCAGATGCCTTGCTGAACCACGGCGGCACCGAGAGTCGGAGAAACGGTGCGCTCCTCTTCGACCACCAGCGGGTTTTCCAGAGGATTCATCAGCGCGTTGGAGAGGTTCACGGCTTCACCGGGCTTGTCCAATCCGTTGACCTCGAATCTTCTCCCGAGAGGCACGCTCTGCACGACCGGGGCGCTGATCACCTCACCGTCGAGGACGATGGCGATGCGGTCCGCTCCGGGCTTCATGTTCCGCGTCAGTTCGATCATCTTGTCCTCACCGGCGGAGTTGAGGGTGATGTCCACGGTGCCGACCGACATGGTGGATGGCGCGGCGGTCTTGATGTCGGAACCGCCGAGGGCGACGCGGCGGTTGAGCAGGATCGGGTTGGAGTATTCGCTGCCGTCCTTTCTCTTTCCTTTCTCGGTGAAGAGTTTGTAGCCGGGGACGAATTCCTTGGACTGCGACAGTTGGCCGTTGTCCGGATGGACCTGGCGAAGTTCGAGTTTGGCGACCTTTTCAAGGATGGCGCGGATGCGCTTGGATTCCTCAGGATCGATGCCGGGCATCTGAAGCTGGATACCGTCATCGCCCTGCTGGGACATGAGGGATTCGCCGAAGTTCATGCCGTAAAGCCGGTCGTTGATGACTTTCTTGGCCTGATCGATCTGATCGGCGGTGACGGGCTCCTTGGTCACGCCGTCTTCCGCGATGCGTGGCTGGACACGGAGCAAGAAGGACGAGCCTCCGACAATGTCGATGCTGCCTTTGAGGCGCTCCTTTGGCGGAAAGACCGCCAGGAAACACATGGCGGCCACACCCAAAACCAGGAAGGTGCCGATGTTGCGCTTGCGACGTTCAATTTCGGTGGCGAAGTACCAGCAGAATAGGATCAGCAGGGTCATCCCGATCCCGAAGAGCGTGATCGGGTCTTTGAAAAAGGCGGCGGCGAGCATAAGGCTAGGCATGGAATTGGACGCGGTGAGCGCTGGGGTGGAAATCAGATAGAAGGGGCGATCACTTCTTGGTCTCGGCGGACTCCTTCGGCTGGACGCTGGCGATGGCGGATTTCTCGAACTCGATCATCGTGCCTTCGGCGACCTTGAGGACCACGGTGCGTTCCTTGACGGAATGGACGAGGCCATGAATGCCGGAGGAGGTCACCACTCGGGTTCCGGTCTGGAGCGAGGCGATGCGGGCTTCCATTTCCTTCCGCTGGCGCTGCTGCGGGCGGATCAGCAGGAAGTAGAACATGACCACGAGGGCCAGTGGCATGATCAGTCCGCTGGAAAGCAGTTGCTCGACGAAACCTTTGGGGGCGCTGCCACCGGCAGGAGTTCCGGCGGGAGGAGTGGTTTGGGCGACGAACGTGAGAAAAGCAGTGAGGGTGGTCATGCGGAATCGGACTTGGAGTAGCGGCGGATGAAGGAGTCTTTGAATTCGAGGAAGTTCCCGGCAGCGATGGACTCCCTGGCCCCGGCGGCGAGGGACAGGTAGAAATGCAGATTGTGGTAGGAAAGCAACCGCAAAGCGAGGATTTCCCCGGCCCGGAAAAGGTGTCGCAGGTAGGCTCGGGAGAAGCGTGCAACGTGGGCTGGCGAGCTCTCGCAGATCGGTCGTTCGTCGCGCTCGTGGATCTTGTTTTTGATCTGGATGGGCCCGTCGAGCGTGAAGGCCATGCCATGCCGGGCCACGCGGGTGGGCATCACGCAGTCGAACATGTCCACCCCGCGGGCGATCATTTCGAGGATCTGCGGTGGGGTGCCCAGCCCCATGGCGTAGCGTGGTTTGTCGAGCGGGAGGAAGGGGACGGCATTCTCGATGGCGCGGAACATTTCCTCCTCGGGCTCGCCGACGGAAACCCCGCCAACCGCGTAGCCATCGAAGCCGATGTCCACCAGTTCCCTCGCGGACTGTTCGCGGAGATCGGAGTAAATCGAGCCCTGGACGATGCCGAAGTGGCATTGCCGACCGTCACCGGAACGCGGTTGGTGGGTTTCCACCCAGGTCTTGCAGCGTCGGGCCCAGCGGGTGGTCATGGCGAGGGATTTTGCCGCGTAGTCCTTGTCGCAGGGGTAGGGTGGGCACTCGTCGAAGAGCATTGCGATGTCCGACCCGAGCGCGCCCTGGATTTCCATGGAAAGCTCCGGGGTGAGGAGCATTTTCGAGCCGTCGAGGTGGTTGTTGAAACGCACGCCCTCTTCGGTGATTTTCCGGAGCTTCGCCAGCGACCAGACCTGGAAGCCACCGGAGTCGGTGAGCATCGGCTTGTCCCAGGTGGAGAACTTGTGGAGTCCGCCGAGATCGCGGATCAGTTCGTGGCCGGGTCGAAGCCAGAGGTGGTAGGTGTTGCCGAGGATGATCTGGGCACCGAGTTCCTCGACCTCCGCCGGGTGGAGCGTTTTCACGCTGCCTTGGGTGCCGACCGGCATGAAGATCGGGGTTTCCACCGCTCCATGGGCCAGCTGCATGATTCCCCGGCGGGCGGAGGAATGCGGGTCGGTGGCGAGAACGGAAAACATCGGCGGGCGGTGAATAGCAGCCGGGGCCGAAGTTCCAAGCCCCAATCAGGGGAGAACTGGATTGATTTCAGGACACCGTGCGGAAGTTTTGGGATTGCGCGAACCGGCTGTGGAAGGAATGCTTCGCACTGATCGCGGATCCATCCTCTGCGCATCCTCCACTGATGGCGAACTGGTATTACGGCGAAAATGGTGAGCAGCAGGGACCTTTCGATGACGCGACGATCCGTCAGGCGATTTCCGACGGCAAGTTGACCCCTTACACCATGGTATGGCGCGAGGGCATGCCGGGATGGTTGCCATTGCTGCAGGTGCCTGAGCTTTCCGGGGGAGGGATGGTTTCCGATCAGATGGCGAATGTCCCACCCCAGTATGCGGCGCCCTACGGCACGATACCGGGAACAACGTCCGGACTGGCCATCGCCAGCATGGTCTGCGGGATTGTCGGGGTGATGATGTCGTGCTGTTACGTTTCCGGCCTGTTCGGCATTCCGGCGGTGATTTGTGGTCACATGGCGCTGAACCGGATCGGTCAGTCGCCGATTCCTTTGGCCGGGCGTGGCATGGCGATCACCGGATTGATTCTCGGCTATCTCGGCATTGTCATTTCCGCGGGCACGATCGTGTTTGCGACCATTGCCTTTTCCGGCGCCGCTCTCCACCCCTGACCCCTACTTCCATGCAATGGTATTACTCGAAAAACGGATCCCAGCTCGGGCCGATCAGCGCCGAGGAACTTCAATCCAAAGTCCTCTCCGGTGAGATCGCCAAGACGGACCTTGTCTGGAAGGACGGCCTGGCCGACTGGCTGCCCGCCGGTCAGGTCCCTGAGCTTCGTCCGGCGGTTTCCTCGGCTCCAGTCGCGGTTTCATCGCCGACTCCATCTCCCTACCAGTCTCCCTCCGCCGTTCAGTCGGCTTCGCAGGTTCCCTCAGGTGGAGTTCTGACGGGTGCACCGCCGTCCCAGGGCTTTGCGGTGGCCTCCATGGTCTGCGGCATCATCGCGGTGCTGACTTGCTGCCTGTGGTGCCTCAGTGGTCCATTGGCCATCGTGGCGGTGGTGATGGGGCATATCGCCCTCTCGAAGGCCAAGGCCGAGCCCGGGCGCTACGGTGGCAAGAGCATGGCGAGGACGGGGCTGATCACCGGCTATCTGGCGCTTGCGCTGACCGTGATCTTCACCATCCTCGTCGCCTGGCTCCAGACGATTTCGCCTGAGAAGCTGGATCAGATGGACTATATTCCAAATGAGATCCGCGAGGAGATACGGAGGCAGCGTGGGGTGGAGAAGGTGCGCCTTGAAAAGTCTTCCAATCCTTGAGGTCCTTGAAGCTCCGGCGACGTGATTGGACCCTTCTGGTTCTGGGCAGCGTCGCCGGACTGCTCGTCGCCGTGCGCCTCTTGCCCGCGTTGGTGCGGGCGGTTCCCGCCTGCGTGCTGCACAAGCTCACCGGGCTGCACTGCCCCGGCTGCGGTGGCACCCGCTGCGTGGTCCGGCTTTCCCAGGGGGATCTGGGAGGAGCGATGGCGATGAATCCGCTGGTGGTATCTTATCTGTTAGGCCTGGTCGCTTGGCTGGCTTACGGAGCCTGCCGAGAGGCGGTCGGAAAGCGGCCTCCAGCCCTGCCCTCGTGGACTGGCTGGCTGCTGGGCGGGGGAGTCCTCGTCTTCGGAATTCTTCGCAACCTGCCCTGGTGGCCGTTCACGCTTCTCGCTCCGCACGCTTGAGGGTGGGGGAGTTGGCGACCAGTCGCTCGACATACTTCGCCAAGAGGTCGCCTTCCAGGTTCACCGCCTGACCGGCACCCGCCGAGGCGAGATGCGTGTGGGTGAAGGTATGCGGCGTGATCCAGAACACGGCCGATGTTTCCCGGAGTTCCGCGATGGTCAGGGAGATCCCGTCGACGCAGAGCGAGCCCTTGTCGATGCAGAGGCGGTGGATTTCCGGAGGAAGCGCGACCTCAAACCGATGGTCCTGGCCGCTCGCTTCCAGGGAAACGATGGTTCCCGTGGCATCCACGTGGCCCTGCACGAAATGCCCGCCGAACCTTGCCCCGGCCTGCATCGCACGCTCGAGGTTCACCACCGAGCCCGGCTTCAATCCACCCAGCGAGGTGACTTTCAGCGTCTGCATCAGGA
>JAIYDT010000489.1 GCA_027487355.1 Verrucomicrobiaceae bacterium | reverse complement strand
GACAAGCGCCGCTGAAGCGACTCAGGCAGCTCACCGGGTTTCATCGCACGAAGCTTTTCCTCGAAGGAATCATTCATGAGAAAACGGGGCCGAGGGTTTCACGAAGACGTTCGATGGCGAGACGATAGCGCGAGGTGGCCGTAGCGACCGGAACGCGGGTGATCTCCGAAATTTCCGGAAAGCTGAGGTCGCCCCACAGTCGGAGCGTGACGGTTTCCCGCAGGGGCTCGGGAAGTTTCCGAAGCGCCTCGGTGACAACGAGGTGGGTGTCCGCTGCGGAGAAGTCCGGCTGGAACCAGACCTCGATCTGACTGACATGACGGGTGTCGCGCCGAATGCGGGAATCCATCGAGCGACCATGATCGATCGCTCGGCGGCGGATGGTCGCGAACACAAGGGCAGGCTCCGGAATCTTCCCACCACAACGGTGCCAGGATTCGGTGATGGCTTCCTGGACCACATCGCAGGCATCCTCCTCGCAGCGGGTTTGCTGTCGGGCGTAGAGCAGGAAGGATTGCCCGCGCTCCGTGATCCAGAGTTGCCAGGGGTCGGAGTTGGGGAGGGATGCCACGGTTGGATCATCGTTACATGGAGGAAGCGAGACGGAGCGGTGGAACGATCACGGAAAAGTTGAAAATTTCACCGGTCGCATTTCTCACACGCTTTCCTGCCCATTTTGGGCCTCGACGCCGAGGAGGGGAATCGGAGAAATGCAACATGATCTTCAAGCTGATCGCCACGGCCATCGCCACCCTTGCCCTTGCTGGAACAATCTCCGCCAAGGAAAAGAAGGCCAACCTTGAGAAGACCTTTGAGTCGCTCCACAAGGAATTCGGCACGAAGAACCCGGACAAGGCCGCCGTCATTTCCGGGCCGGTTATGGTGAAGATGCTGCGCGGCGAATCTCCGGGGAAATGCTGGCAGGTGCAGCTCGGCGACGCGCGGTTGAAGGTGACGATCGAGGACAAGCTCGACCTCAAGATCCAGGACTGTCTGGCCCGACTTGAGAAATTGCCGCCGTTTTATCGAAAGGCCTTCGTCATCGTCTCCGAGGCGAAGAAGGATGGCGTTGCGTTCTATGAGGATCTGGAAGGTGCCTCGGCCCACGGTTCCCAGGACTACCTCAACCTCGTCAAGGATGCCGACGCCCTGGTGATCGCCCACGAGTGCGGCCATGTGCTCGAGCAGCGGGTCACGGCCAAACAACCGAAGACCCTCGCGCAATGGAAGGCCGCCATCAAGGCGGACCGGATCTCGGTTTCCGATTACGGCGACGAGGTGGCCCATGAGGATCTGGCCGAGTTTTCTTATATCTATGCCTGCTGTCTCGATGGCGGAAAGCTGGCTGAGCTGAAGGCACTCTCGCCGCAGCGTTTTTCCCAATGGGAGGCCATCCTCAAGGCAGCGGAGCCACTCAAAGCACCGTGACGAGAGACCACGAAGGAGTCCAAGCTCGTCAAGGTCAACCGCACGAATCAAGCATTCGCCGGCAAATGATCGCGACTCCGTGCGTGCCATCTGACAGGGAGGATCCCTATGCTCCGCGCATGCGACCCGAACGGCCTCACCGCTCCGACTGGAAAAAGCACTGGCTGCTTTCGGACGACTTGGTGTTCCTCAATCATGGTTCGTTCGGGGCCTGCCCCAGGGCGGTGATGGTGGCCCAGTCGGAATTGCGTGAACACATGGAGCAGAACCCACTGCGGTTTCTCTGGCGCAAACATGACGCGCTCCTCGACGAGGCCCGTGGCCACCTGGCGGACTTCGTCGGCGCGGATCCGGCCAACCTCGTGTTCATCGCCAATGCGACCACCGGGGTGAACTCGGTGATCCGCTCGCTGGAACTGGAACCCGGCGATGAGATCCTCACCTGCGATCACGACTACAACGCCTGTCGAAACGTCCTGGAAGAGACCGCCAGACGCCGGGGCGCGAAGGTCGTGGTGGCTGAAGTCCCCTTCCCGCTCGATGATGAGGAACAGATCATCGAGGCCATGCTCGCCGCCGTCACGGATCGCACGCGGCTCGCGATGATCGACCACGTGACCAGTTGCTCAGCCCTCGTGTTCCCCATCGCCCGTCTCATCCGCGAGCTGGAAAACCGGGGCATCGACACGCTCGTCGATGGCGCCCACGCCCCAGGCATGCTGCCCTTGGATCTGGAACAACTACGTCCATCGTACTACACCGCCAATCTCCACAAGTGGACCTGTGCCCCAAAGGGCGCGGCCTTTCTCTGGGTGCGTCCGGACAAGCAGGACGGCATCCATCCTGCCGTGATCAGCCACGGCAACAACACCCCGCGCTCCGGACATACTCCTTTTCAGGATCGCTTTGACTGGCCAGGCACGCATGACACCTCGTCCTGGCTTGCCGTCCCCACCGCCCTCGACTGGCTGGCAAACTGTCTGCCAGGCGGCTGGCCGGAGCTTCAGGAGCACAATCACTCCCTGCTGCTCGATGCCCGGCGGATGATTCTCGGTAAATTGGGCCTGGAACCTCCCTGCCCCGACTCCCTGCTGGGTTCCATGGCCACGCTGCCCCTGCCCGGTCGCCTCTCCATTCCCGAAGGACGCTTTCCGATTGACCCACTTTACCATCGCCTGGCCGACGACTACGACATCGAAGCTCCCATCATCCACTTCAAGGGCAAACGCTGGATCCGGATCTCGGCCCATCTCCATAACTCGCCCGACGAATACCGCTATCTCGCCGACGCGCTCCTTGAACTCTCGCGCTCCTGATTCACGAACATGGAACTGTCCATCATTGGAGGAGGTCCCGCCGGACTGAGGGCGGCGGAGGTCGCAGCCGAAGCCGGAGCGAAGGTGCGCCTGTTCGACGCGAAGCCTTCCCTCGGACGGAAACTCCTCGTGGCCGGACGCGGAGGCCTGAATCTCACCCATGGCGAGGACTTTGACTCCTTCGCCAAGCGCTACACCGGACCGGATCAGCCCGATGGATTCTGGCGGCGTGTCCTCACGGAGTTTTCACCGGACGATCTGAGAAAATGGGCGGAAGGTCTCGGCATCCGGACCTTCAAGCAGCGCACCGGCCGGGTTTATCCGGTCGAAATGAAGGCAGCCCCCCTGCTGCGACGATGGATCGAACGGCTGCGCGGACTCGGCGTGAAGTTTGAAACACGACACCGCTGGAACTCGATGGCGCATGACCAGCGTTACCGGCTCGGCTTTGATCAAGCTGGCAGGCAGGTGGAGGTTGAGTGTGATGCCGTCGTCCTCGCACTCGGAGGTGCCTCATGGCCGATCACCGGTTCCGACGGCGGCTGGGTCTCCATTCTTGAAGCGCTCGGGATCTCCGTGAATCCCCTTCAGCCTGCAAACTGTGGTTGGGAACTCGATTGGCCGCGTTCGATCCTCGATGCCGCCGAGGGAAAGCCCTTGAAGAACATCGTCGTCCGCGCGGGTGGGATCGAAGTCGCCGGCGAACTGATGGTGACCTCGTATGGGCTCGAAGGCGGCGCGATCTATCAACTTGGTCCGGTGCTCCGGTCCATGGAACAACCGATCATCAAGGTCGACTTCAAGCCAACCTTCACCGTCGAGGAACTGGTGCGCAAGATGGAGTCCGTGAAGCAGGATGTGATCGCGGCCAGCCGTGATCGCTGGAAGCTCTCCGAGGCCGCCCATGCGATCCTCTGCGGATTCTCATCGCCGGAAGATGATATCAAATCCCTCGCCATACGTGCCAAGGCGTGCCCGATCTCCCTCACCGCCCCGCGTTCGATCGAGGAGGCGATCTCCAGCGCCGGCGGCGTCTGCTGGCGCACTCTTGATGAGCGCCTGATGGTCCGAGATTTCCCCGGTCTATTCGTGGCGGGGGAAATGATTGACTGGGAAGCCCCCACCGGCGGCTACCTGATGCAGGGTTGCTTTGCCACCGGCACCCTTGCGGGTGCGGCGGCAGTGAGATGGCTCAAGGAGCAGGGCTGACCACCACCCGGTAGAAGCGGCGCGGTCCGTCGATGGTCGGAGCGAACTGCATCGCAGGAGGATTGAGCGCCCCGCCGGTTCCGGGAATCGGGGCTCCGAGCGGCACCCATGGACCACTGAGATCAGCCTTGGATTCCAGTTGATAGAGGTGGCCTGCGTAGCTTGGCACACTGAGCGAGAATTGAGTGGAGCTGGCCTGGGTGGAAGTCACCTTGATCGCGGATCGGTCGAGGATGGTTCCGGATCCAGCGATCCCCGGAGGCAGGGTGCCGGACCAGTTGATGATGTCGATCACTCCAGCATTGGTGAAGGTCCCGGACACATCGAACACCGCATTTCCGGTCAGACGGAGGACGCCGTTGTTGGTGGCGTTTCCAGTGATGTGCAGAGTGCCCGCACCGAAGACCAGGGTACCGTCATTGAGCAGGCTCTGATAGGTGGCGGTCGAATCCGGCAGGACCAGCGTCTGGGAGCCCGAAACCTCCAGGCTGTTGGAGATGACAAGCGTGGCCGTGTTGCTGCCTGCATGATTGGGATCCTCGATGGTCGCAACCACCGCATAACTGCCTGCAGCAATCGGCACTTCAGTCGAGCCGTTGTAGGTCACCGATACCGCAAGCCCTGATGGGGTCGTGCTGGTGGTGACCGGCTTCGACGAACCATCGTAGGTCTGGGCAAGACCGCTGATCCCGACGGTGGCACTGGCTTTCGCGATGGAGAGTGATCGAACAACATCGGACGCCGCGAGATGATTGCCGCCACCGGCCTGTGAAGCCGTAATGTTGACCGTCCCTGCTCCCAGGATCGTCACGAGGTTTCCTGAGACGCTGGCAACACCCGGATCCGAAGAAGAGTAACTGACAGGTAAACCGGCATCCGAGCTCGCATTCAGGCTGAAGGCCGCATCGCCGTAGGTCTTCGAGGCGATCGCACCGAAGGTGATCACCTGCGAGGCCTGTCCGACCGTTAGAGTCTGCGGAACTGAGGTTGCCGCCTGGTAGTTGGTATCACCGGCTTGAGAGGCCGTGATCGTCGTCGTGCCCGCCCCAACGATTGTCACCGTGTTTCCAGAGACCGTTGCGACCGAGGGATTCGAGCTTTCATAGCTCACCGACAAGCCAGAGGTGGACGTAGCTCCAAGTGTAGTCGAGGCATCGCCGTAGGTCTTGACTGCCAATTCTCCAAACGTGATCACCTGCGAGGCCTGACCAACCGTTACAGTCTGCGGCACCGAGGTCGCCGCCTGGTAGTTGGTATTGCCTGCTTGAGAAGCGGTGATGATCGCCGTGCCCGCGCCGACAATCGTCACCGTGTTTCCGGACACTGTCGCGACCGAGGCATTCGAGCTTTCATAACCCACCGCCAAGCCTGAGGTGGAAGTGGATCCTAGGGTGAACGAGGCATCACCGTAGGTCTTCGCAGCGATCGCGCCGAAGGTGATCACCTGCGAAGCCTGTCCGACCGTCAGGGTCTGAGGAACCGCAGTCGCGGCGAGGTAGTTGGTATCTCCGACTTGAGTGGCCGTAATCGTCGTCGAGCCCGCGCCGACAATTGTCACCGTGTTTCCAGACACCGTCGCGACCGAGGCATTCGAGCTTTCATAACCCACCGCCAAGCCTGACGTGGAAGTGGCACCAAGGGTGAACGAGGCATCACCGTAGGTCTTCGCAGCGATCGCACCGAAGGTGATCGCCTGCGAAGCCTGTTCGACCGTCAGAGCCTCAAGCACCGATGTCGCGGCGAGGTAATTGCTGTCACCGGCCTGAGAGGCGGTGATCGTCGTCGAGCCCACTCCTACGATGGTCACAGTATTGCCCGAGATTGTGGCAACAGCCGGATTCGAACTGAGATAACTGACGGAAAGCGCGGAGCTGGAAGTCGCACCAAGATTGAACGTCGGATCGCCAAAGGTCTTCGAGGCGAGCGAACCAAACGTGATCGCCTGCGAAGCCTTGCCCACCGTCAGAGTCTGCGGCACTGAGGTCGCTGCTTCATAGTTGGAATTGCCTGCTTGAGAGGCCGTGATCGTCGTCGAACCCGCTCCAATGATTGTCACGGTGTTTCCCGAGATCGTCGCAACCGACGGGTTCGAACTAAGATAGGCCACCGAAAGACTCGAACTCGAGGTCGCTCCAAGATTGAAGGCGGCATCTCCAAAGTTCTTCGAGGCCAGTGTATCAAACGTGATCAACTGCGAAGCCTTGCCCACCGTCAGAGTCTGCGGCACTGAGGTCGCTGCTTCATAGTTGGTATTGCCTGCTTGAGATGCCGTGATCGTCGTCGAGCCCGCTCCAATGATCGTCACTGTATCTCCCGAGATGGTCGCAACCGCTGGATTCGAACTGAGGTAGGCAACGGAAACACCGGAGGTCGAGGTCGCTCCAAGATTGAACGTCGGATCGCCGTAGGTCTTCGAGGCCAGTGTACCAAACGTGATCACCTGCGAAGACTTGCCCACTGTCAGGGTCTGCAGAACAGAGGTCGCCGCTTCATAGTTGGTATTGCCTGCTTGAGAGGCCGTGATCGTCGTCGAGCCCGCTCCGATGATCGTCACTGTGTTTCCCGAAATTGTCGCAACCGCTGGATTCGAACTAAGATAACTGACGGAAAGCGCGGAGCTTGAAGTCGCTCCGAGAGAATACGTCGGATCTCCAAAGGTCTTCGATGCCAGCGCACCGAACGTGATCACCTGCGAGGCCTTGCCCACTGTCAGGGTCCGTGGCACCGAGGTCGCTGCCTGGTAGTTGGTGTCACCTGCTTGAGAGGCCGTGATCGTCGTCGAGCCCGCTCCGACGATCGTCACGGTATTCCCCGAGATCGTGGCAACTGCTGGATTTGAACTCAGGTAGGTCACTGTCAGGCTCGAACTCGAGGTGGCACCCGGATTGAAGGCGGCATCTCCAAAATTCTTCGAGGCCAGCGCACCAAACGTGATCACCTGCGAGGCCTTGCCCACCGTCAGGGTCTGTGGGACCGAGGTCGCTGCCTGGTAGTTGGTGTCACCGGCCTGAGAGGCCGTGATCGTCGTCGTGCCCGCTCCTACGATGGTCACCGTATTGCCCGAGATCGTTGCAACTGCTGGATTCGAACTTAGATAAGCAACCGAAAGACCGGAGGTCGAAGTCGCCCCAAGATTAAAGGTGGCATCTCCAAAGTTCTTCGAGGCCAGCGCACCGAACGTGATCACCTGTGAGGCCTTGCCCACTGTCAGGGTCTGCGGCACCGCCGTCGCGGCGAAATAATTGCCATTGCCTGATTGGGAAGCCGTGATCGTGGTGGAGCCCGCACCAACGATGGTCACCGTAGTTCCGGAAATCGTCGCGACGGCGGGATTCGAACTCAGATAAGTCACTGTAAGACTCGAACTCGAGGTGGCACCCAGATTGAAGGTGGCGTCACCAAAGGTCTTTGTGGCAAGCGCACCGAATGTGATCACCTGAGATGCCTTGTCCACTGTCAGGGTCTGCGGCACCGAAGTGGCTGGCTGGAAATTGCCGTCACCCGCCTGCGTGGCAGTGATGGTCGCGGTTCCGGCACCCACGAGGGTCACCGTACTTCCAGAAATGGTCGCCACGGCGGGATTCGAACTCAGATAGCCCACCGGCAGCCCCGAGCTGGCCGAGCCGCCGAGACTGAACGGAGCGCCGCCGAAGGTTCTCGTCGTGATCGAACCGAAGGTGATCGACTGCGAGGCCTTGTTCACCGTGAGCACCTGGTCCACCGGAGTGGCCGCCAGGTAGCCGGCGTTTCCAGCCTGCGAGGCGGTGAGGGTTGTGGATCCCGCGCCCACGATCGTCACCGTGTTTCCAGAGACCGTCGCGACCAAGGGATTCGAGCTCGAATAGGAAACGGTCAGACCCGAGGAAGCCGTGGCTCCAAGAGCGAAGGAAGCATCACCAAAGGTCTTCGTGGCAAGGGCTCCGAAGGTGATCGTCTGGGGCAGGACTCCATTTTCCACCAGGATGATCCCGGCCGTGCTGAGCTGGCTGGTGTTCCAGAGGAGACCGCTCGGAAGGGTCGGCAGATTGACCGTTGCGAAGCTGCCCGAGAAGGTGGTGGCATCGAAAAGATCAAACGAGTCTCCGGCCGCCAGGGCGTCGCCTGAAGCAGACACCGTCAGCGTGCCACCCAAGGTCAGGGTGGTGATGCCCTGAACCCGGTCGTTGCTGAGTACAGCTCCGGTTTTGGCGAGCTGCAGGGTCGAGGTGCTGGTGCCGGCCAGGTTGAGCGTGCTGCCAAGGGTCAGCGTGCCGACATCATTGACGCCGGGAGCCAGCCCGCCGCTGAGGCTCACGGCTCCTGATACCGTGCCGTTTCCTCCAAGGGTTCCGCTGGCGGCGACAGAGACCGCCCCCGATCCAGTGGCCGAGCCCGCAGAATTGGTGGCCAGCAACGTTCCCGCGTTGATGGTGGTTCCTCCCGAGTAGGTGTTGGAATTGGCGACCGCCATCGTGCCGACACCCGCCTTGGTGAGGGTTCCTGTTCCCTTGATGGCCCCGTTGCCGCTGATCGTCAGGTCGGCGGCCGGACTCGAGGTGGCATCGGCCACGGTGAACGTGCGGCTTGCGAAGCCGATGCCGTTGGCGACGGAGATGCTGGAGGCCGTCGTGCCTCCCACGGTGACGTTGCCATTGAGGAGGAAATCCTCTCCGGCGTATTTGCCCGAACCCGTTCCCAGAAGGGTTCCGCCATTGAGGGTGATGCCCGCGAGGTGGGCGTGGTAGGAGGCGAAGTTCAGGGTGCCACCCGCGTTGACGGTGAAGGCGATGCCGTTGTTGGTCACGTTGGTGTTCACCTGGATCACCGTGCCCCCGTTGTTGATGGTCACGGCGGAATTGGTCGGCAGGGCGCTGTTGTAGTCACCGGGCTGCAGACTGACCGTTCCGGCATTGACCGTGAGCCCCCCCGTGAAGGTGTTGATTCCACCGAGCGCCAAGGTTCCGGCCCCGTTCTTGATGAGACCCTTCGTGCCCGCCAACACCAGGTTGAGCGTGGCGGTCTGGTTGTTGACGGTGACGACTGGATTTCCAGTGGTCGTGTTGAGGGTCAGCGGACCGGCTGAACCAGTTGAGAGGGTCCAGTTATGGCTTGGAGTGGTGTCCCCGAACACCAGGGTTCCCACGGTGCGGGCTCCGTCGAGGGTGACGGCTGCGTTAGCTGTCAGGTTGAGGACCGAGAAATCGGCAATCGAACTGGCTCCTGAGACCGCTGTGTTGTTGGACCAGTTGCCAACGGTCGGCCACGACCCTCCGGACGGGTTGATCCAGACCGATGAGCCGGTGGAGTTGCAGAAGATGCCGATGGTTCCATCTCCCGAGTAGCCGGCGCTGTCGGTCGCACGGACGGTAAGAAAGATCATGCCCGGAGCCGGCAGACTGGAAGGCTGCTGGAGGGAGATCTGCCCGGAGGTGGAATTGATGGAGAAGAGGCTTCCGGTGTTTCCGGCCACAATCGCCCACGAGGAAAGGGTTCGGGGCGCGGACAGGGTCGCAGTGGCGCTGCCCAACACAGTGTTGACGGACATTCCGGAATTGGCCGCGAAGTAGCGGGTGGCGACCACCGGAGGATTGGAATCCTGAACCGAGATGTTCACCGAGGGAGAGGTGACATAGGTATTGAGATAGAGGGCCCGAGCGGTGAGATTGACCGATGCGGCCGTTGTGGCGTTCGCATAGGTCGCCTCGTACGGAGCCACGGCATCCGTTCCGATGAGGACGTTGTCCCTGTAAAACTCCACGCCGGTGACGGTCTGGCCGTTCGGGGTGACGCTGGCCGTGATGCTGATGTTGTTGGTGCTGAAATAGGTCGCGTTGTTGGTCGGAGAGGTGATCGCAACGCTCGGAACGGCGGCCTGGGGAGTCGGATCTCCAGAGGCAGCGCCGGCGACGAATGGCCCCATGACGGTGGACGGAATCGCTTGCCGCGCGATGCCTGGACCCTGCCAGGCCACCGAAACATGGTCGCCTCCTCCACCTTCGACCTGCTGGGCTTCGATCCAGTAGGTCTGTCCAGCAACGAGAGAGATGCCGGATGAGATCTGATTGGATTCCTCGTCCCAGCCCTGGAAGGCCGTCCAGTCGTTGACCGTGGCTATCAGGGTCTTGGAGGACTCATAGCCATTCGAGCCAAGATAGAGCCGGCTCTGATCGTCTGAAGCGGTCCAGAAGTAATAGGTGCCGGAAACCGTGGGCTTGAGATAACCGACCAGACGGCGCGAAAAGTTGTCCCCCACCCCCTGGGCCGAGGTCAACGAAGGCAGTGTGCCCGTGTAGATGGCAGTGCCGCTCCAGTCCCCATCATTGTAAGCAGAAGTGCCGCTCCAACGCTGTTCGGCGACGGCCTGGCCTGACGGAGGATTGCAGACAATGTTGACCGCCCCGTCACCGGAGGATCCGAGATCATTGGTCGCCCGCACCACGAGCTGCACATTGCCGGGATTCGGCAGGCTGCCGGGAAACACCAGGGTCACCTGACCGGCGCTGTTGATGGCGAAGGCGTTGTTTGGATTTCCAGCAATGATCGACCACGAGGACACCACACGCGGCGAGACGACCGTCGCGGTGCTGGTGGCGATCACGGTGCCGACAGACTGACTGGAAGTCGCTGAGGCGAAAACCGTATTCACCACTGGCGTGCCAGGATCGATCAGGGTGATCAGATGGGTGGAAGGGGAGGAGACTGCCGCCCCCACAGGAGATGACATCGAGACAATGAGACTCTCAGGACCCTCACCCACGGAATCCGCCACGAAGGTGAGCGGAAGAAGCTTGAACTGCTCGCCGGAATTGAAGGTCAGCGTGCCTGACGCGAGCGTATAGTCGGTGCCGGAAGTAGCGGTGCCGGAGGTCGAGTAGTTGACGGTGACCGCCGTGGCTCCGGCCGGACGATCCAGAACCGCCATCAGCATGGGAGCGGACGCATCCGTTTCCAGGCAGGTGCTCGAGTCCACGGTGAAGCGGACATATCTCGGCGCGTTGTCAGGGGTCGGGGTCAGGATCGGAGTGCGACTGAATCCTGGGCCCTGCCAGGCGACGGAGACATGGTCACTGCCACCGGTTTCCTGATGCTGGACTTCCACATAGTAGGACTGACCCGCCGTGAGATTGAGGGAGATGGACTGCTGCGAGGAATTCGCCGTCCAGTTCTGGAAAGACGTGGCGGACGCGAGGCTTGCTCTTTGGACCTTGTTGGCGGCAGTGGCGTCCGTGCTGACGAAAAGCCGCGAGGCGTCATCGGAGGCGATCCAGAAGGTGTAGGCACCCGTCGTGGGTGCGGTGATCAAACCTGTTAGACGTCGCGAAAAGACATTGGCCGCATTCTGGTCCGGAGTGAAACTGGTGAGGAAACCGGTGTAGTCCGGAGCGACCGTGTCCCAGGTATTGTTGGTGTAAACGTTGGTCGCATTCCATCGTTCCTCGGTCACCAATCCCGCTGGAATCTCGTCGTAGATGAAGAGGTTGTGCTGGCTTCTTGACGTGGTGAAGCTGGCCCCGGCGGGATTCACCAGACGCAGCACCGCCAACTCATTGGGCTCACGGACCAGGTCATTCTTGATGCGGACCCGGATGTTCTGGGTCGTCACGCCGGGCGCGAAGGTCAG
>JAIYDT010000021.1 GCA_027487355.1 Verrucomicrobiaceae bacterium | reverse complement strand
GCCGTGTGGGTGCCGAAAATCGTCGCGCGACTCCAACAGAACCCGCTCATCGCCGATGTCGCCGATGACCTGGTCGAGGGCGGACTCCAGGCCCGCGTTGAAATCGACCGCCAGGCGGCAGGACGGCTTGGCATCACCGCCGCCGCCATCGATGCCGCGCTCTACAATGCCTTCGGCCAGCGGCAGGTTTCGACGATCTTCACCCAGGGCGGCCAGTATCGCGTGGTCATTGAAAACGGCACCGAATTCAAGCGTGGGCTGGAGGCCTTTGATCATGTTTATGTGTCTGCCTCCGATGGCACACCGGTTCCGCTGACCAGCGTCGCCTCCATCGTCGAGCGGCCCGCGCCACTCGGCATTGCCCGCCAGTCGCAGTTTCCGGTCAACACGGTGTCGTTCAATCTCGCGCCCGGAGTTTCGCTCGGAAAAGCGGTCGATTCGGTCCGCGCCGATCTCGCCGCGCTAAAGCTGCCGCCCAGCGTGCAGCCGGAGTTCCAGGGCACGGCGGTGGCTTTTGAAAGCGCCCTCACCAACCAGCTCTGGCTCGTGCTGGCTGCGGTCGTCGTGATGTATCTCGTGCTCGGCGTGCTCTATGAAAGCTTCATCCATCCGGTGACCATTCTTTCCACGCTGCCGTCCGCCACGGTCGGCGCGCTGCTGGCACTGAATCTAACAGGCACCCAGCTTGGCGTGATGGCCATCATCGGCATCGTGCTGCTGATCGGTCTGGTGAAGAAGAACGCGATCATGATGATCGACTTCGCCCTCGATGCCGAGCGCACCCGCGGTGCAAGCCCGCGCGAGGCGATCCACGAGGCCTGCCTGCTGCGTTTCCGACCGATCCTGATGACCACACTGGCGGCTCTGTTAGGCGCACTGCCCTTGATGCTCGGGAAAGGCGTTGGCTCCGAGCTCCGGCATCCGCTCGGCGTGACGATGGTCGGCGGCCTGCTCGTCAGCCAGGTGCTGACGCTCTTCACCACGCCGGTGATCTACCTGATCTTCGACTCGCTTTCCCGTCGATTCCGTCGCGAGCCCGAGCCTGTGATCGATTCCGTCGCATGAGCTTCACCCGGCACTTCATCGACCGGCCGGTGGCCACCACCCTCGCCACCCTCGCGGTGACCTTGGCCGGCGGGCTCGCGTATTTCAAACTGCCGGTCTCGCCGCTGCCGCAGGTCGATTTCCCCACGCTCTCGGTCAGCGCGAACCTTCCCGGAGCCAGTCCGGAAACGATGGCCTCCACCGTGGCGACGCCGCTTGAACGCACGCTCGGCCGCATTCCCGGTGTGACCGAAATGACGTCGAGCAGCTCGCTCGGCACGACCAGCATCACCCTGCAGTTCGATCTCGATCGCGACATCAACGGCGCGGCTGGCGACGTCCAGGCCGCCATCAATGCCGCCAGCGGCCTGCTGCCCTCCGGCATGCCCGCGCGACCGAACTATCGGAAACAAAATCCGTCGGACGCGCCGATCATGATCCTCACGCTGACCTCGGAGGTGTTCACGGCCGGTCAGATCTACGACTACGCCTCCACCGTCCTCGGGCAGAAGATTTCCCAGATCGAAGGGATCAGCCGCGTCTCGATTGGCGGCAGTTCGCTTCCAGCGGTCCGCGTTTCCATGGACCTTCCGGCGGTCGAACGCTCGGGCCTTTCCCTCGACCAGGTCCGCAACACGATCGCCTCGAACAATGTCAGCCGACCGAAGGGCGAGATCGAGGACGGCGATCGTCGCTGGCAGGTGAAGGCCAGCGATCAGCTGCATCACGCCTCCGACTACCTGCCGATGATCATCGGCTATCAGAACGGCGCGGCGATCCGTCTCGGCGACGTCGCCACGGTCGAGGACTCGGTGCAGGACATCCTCAACTACGGCACCAGCAACGGCGTGCCGTCCGTCTCGCTCGTGCTCTTCCGCCAGCCCGGGGCGAACATCCTGGAGACCACGGAGAAGGTCCGCGCGATGCTGCCACGACTCGTCTCCGCCATGCCGGCCGCGATCGACATGAAGATCCTGATGGAGCGCACGGCCAGCATCCGGGGCTCGCTGGCAGAAGTGCAGCACTCGCTGGTCATTTCCGTGATCCTCGTGGTGCTCGTGGTCTGGCTGTTCCTCCGCCGTGCCAGCGCCGCACTCATTCCCGGCGTGGCGGTGCCGGTCTCGCTGATCGGCACTTTCGCGGTGATGTATCTCTTCGACTACAGCATCGACAACCTCTCGCTGATGGCCCTCACCATCGCCACCGGCTTCGTCGTCGATGACGCGGTGGTCGTGCTGGAAAACATCACCCGCCACATCGAGGCAGGCATGCCGGTGAAGGAGGCCGCACGACGTGGGGCGAAGGAGGTTACCTCTACCGTGATCTCGATGAGCCTCTCGCTGATCGCGGTGTTCATTCCGATCCTCTTCATGGGCGGCATCATCGGTCGCCTGTTCCGCGAGTTCGCGGTCGTGCTTTCCGCTGCCATTGCGGTGTCGCTGGTCGTGTCGTTGACCACCACGCCGATGATGTGTGCGCGGCTGTTAGGTCGTGAGAAAAACGAGAAGCCTCCCGGTTGGTTCTCGCGCGGCATCGAGTGGTGTTTCACCAAGCTCCAGAACGCCTACACCCACACCCTCGACATCGCCCTCAACCATCGCTGGCTGACCCTGCTGGCCCTCGTCGGCACGGTCGCATTGACCTGCTGGCAGTATGTCACGATCCCGAAAGGTTTCATCCCCCAGCAGGAAAGCACCCAGCTCGGCGGCTCGATCACCGCCGACCAGAGCATTTCCTTCCAGCTCATGAAGCAGCGCGTCGCCGAGGTCGCGGAAATCATCCGCCAGGACCCCGCCGTCGCGGCCGTGAACGCCAGCACCGGCAGCGGCAGCCCGAGGTCCGACTCGCGCAACAGCGGTGGCGTCTTCATCAATCTCAAGCCGACCTCGGAAACCGGAGTCACCCCGTTGGAAGTGGTGGCCCGACTTCGGAAGAAAACCGCACGCATCCCCGGAGTGTTGGTTTCGATCCAACCGAATCAGGACATCCGTATCGGTGGCCGATCGAGTTCGTCGTCCTACCAGTATTCACTTCAGTCGAGCGATCTAACAGAACTCCGCATCTGGGAAGCCAGGGTCAAGCAGGCGCTGATGAAGCTGCCCTCGATCGTCGATGTGAACAGCGATTTCCAGGACAAGGCCGGACTCACCCGCGTGGTCATCGACCGCGAGGCCGCCAGCCGCCTCGGCGTGCCGATCCGAGAGATCGACTCCACCCTCTACAGCGCCTTTGGCCAGCGCCAGATCTCACCGATCTATGCCGACCTCAACCAGTATCAAGTCGTGATGGAAGCCCGGCGCGATCAGAGCAACGATCCCGACGCGCTGGCCAATATTCGTCTTCGTTCCTCCTCCGGCGAACTCGTGCCACTGAGCTCGCTGGCCCGTTGGGAATCCGCCCCCGCGCCCCTCACGATCAATCATCAGGGCCAGTTCGCTGCCGTCACCATTTCCTTCAACCTCGCCCCTGGAGCCTCGTTCAGCGACGTCACCACCGAGATCAACCAGACCGTCGAAAAGCTCGGTCTGCCGAACACCATCCAGCGCAACTTCGCCGGCACCGCCGGAGCCTTCGCCGCCTCCTTGAAAAGCCAACCCTGGCTGGTCCTCGCCGGCCTGCTCGTGATCTACCTCACCCTCGGCATCCTCTACGAAAGCTTCCTCCATCCGCTCACCATCCTCTCCACCCTGCCCTCCGCCGGCATCGGTGCCCTGCTCGCCCTGCGCGTCTGCAAACTCGACTTCGACATCATGGGCTTCATTGGCATCTTCCTGCTCATCGGCATCGTGAAAAAGAACGCCATCATGATGATTGACTTCGCCCTCGACGCCGAACGCCAGCGCGGCCTCGACCCGAAGACCGCCATTCTCGAAGCCTGCAAGCTGCGCCTGCGCCCGATCCTGATGACCACCCTCGCCGCCCTCTTCGGAGCCCTGCCCCTTGCCATCGGCTACGGCTATGGCTCCGAACTGCGCCGACCCCTCGGCGTCTCCATCGTCGGCGGCCTCATCCTCAGCCAGCTCCTCACCCTCTACACCACCCCCGTCGTCTATCTCTTCCTCGACAACCTCCGGCATCGGT
>JAIYDT010000018.1 GCA_027487355.1 Verrucomicrobiaceae bacterium | reverse complement strand
GCGATTCCCGCTTGCCCCGGTGGGGGGGCTCCGATACCGGGAGGCCCGCAGCGCAACCTGCAACGTCCCATGCCAATCACCCGCGCCCTCCTTTCCGTTTCCGACAAGACCGGACTCGCCGAATTCGCCACGGAACTCAACGCCCTCGGCGTGCAGCTGCTTTCGACCGGTGGCACCGCCAAGGCCCTCCGCGAGGCCGGGCTGCCGGTGACGGATGTTTCCGACTACACCGGCGCTCCCGAGCTTTTCGAAGGCCGGGTGAAAACGCTGCACCCGAAGGTCCACGGCGGCCTGCTCCACAAGCGCGACGACGCCGAGCACCTCGCCCAGGCGAAGGAGCACGACATTCCGCCGATCGACCTGGTGGTGGTGAATCTTTATCCCTTCGAGGAAACCGTCGCGAAGCCGAACGTCACGCTCGACGACGCCATCGAAAACATCGACATCGGCGGCCCATCGATGCTCCGCAGCGCGGCGAAGAATTATTCCAGCGTCACCGTCGTGGCGGATCCCGCCGACTACCGCCGCGTGATCGAGGAGATGAAGGAAAACCACGGCGACACCACCCGTGGCCTGCGCGAGGAACTGGCCGTGAAGGTCTTCCTCCGCACCTCGCAGTATGACTCGGCGATCACCAATTTCCTCGGCCAGTGCAAGGACAGCAGCCGTCGCTCCTTCACCGTCAGCCTGCCGCTCGAACAGGAGCTGCGCTACGGCGACAACCCGCACCAGAAGTGCGCGCTGTATGGCGATTTCAAGAGCTGCTTCAGCCAGATCCAGGGCAAGGAACTCAGCTACACCAACATCCTCGATATCGAAGCGGCGGCCGACATCATCCTCGATTTCGTTCGTCCCACGGTGGCCATCCTCAAGCACACCAACCCCTGCGGTGTCGGCCAGGACGATGAGGACCTGCGCATCGCGTGGCAGAAGGCCTTTGAAACCGATCGCCAGGCTCCATTCGGCGGCGTGATCGTCTGCAACCGCCCGCTCACCGAAGGGCTCGCCCGGATCATTTCCGAAATCTTCACCGACGTGATCATCGCGCCGGAGTTCGAGCCCGAGGCCCGCGCCGTGCTTCAGAAGAAGAAGAACCTGCGTCTGATGAAGATCAACGACGCCTACCTCGCGGAAAAGAAATCACCCGTCATCCGCTCCTGCCCGGGTGGCCTCATGGTCATGGACCGCGACCACACCGCGCTCGGCCTCGACAATCTCGAAAGCAAGGTCGTCACCAAGCGTCCGCCGACCGAGGAGGAAATGCGCGCGATGCGCTTTGGCTGGCGCGTGGTGAAGCACGTGAAATCGAACGCCATCGTTTACGCCAAGTCCGACCGCACCCTCGGCATCGGGGCCGGCCAGATGAGCCGCGTCGATTCCTCGCGCATCGCCGTGTGGAAAGCCCAGGAAGCCGGACTCGACCTCAAGGGCTCGATCATTGCCTCCGACGCCATGTTTCCCTTCGCCGACGGTCTCAAGGCCGCCATCGACTCCGGAGCCACCGCCTGCATCCAGCCGGGCGGTTCGATCCGGGATGAGGAAGTCATCGCAGCGGCCGATGAAGCCGGCATGGCGATGATCTTCACCGGTCACAGGCACTTCAGGCACTAAGTTTTGGAAAGCACGAAATTCTAAATTCTAAATTCGAAACGAAGAGGGGAGTCGTGGCGGCGCTTTCCAAGCGCCAAGCCCTCGGACGGGCTGCCGGGCGAACTGAAGTTCGCGGTCCATTCATGTCAGCGGGGGGACTCCACCTTCAACTCCTGGAAGGCGGTGTTCTCGCCGATGGAGGTCACTGGAAAGACATCCCAGATGATCCAGCGGAAGCGTCCGAGGTCCTGACCGGACGGGGCACGGAGCGAGGTTCCGACGAAGGTGGATGAAGCTTCTCCCCGGGTGTCGACGGTGCCGATGGGAATGAACCTTGAGCGGTCCGACACCTCCCAGCCCGGATCAGGCTCCGAGTTGCTGCCGTACAGCGTGTAGAACTGCGAGCCACGATTGCCGCCCTGGTGGTGCGACCACGAAGTCACGGCCTCCACCTTGGAGACCGCCCCAAGATCCACCTTATAGCGGCCACGCACGCCATTTCCAAACACCGGACCGTATCCGGCATTCAACTTTCCATCCAACAAGGAGGGCAGAGGGTCATTGCTCGTGCCGGGCCGGGAACGAATGGTGGCACCGGGAGAGGCGGAAGGAACGAGTCCCTTGAAATCACCCGAAGCAAGGACCATCTCCTTCCGGATCGAGGGAAGATTGCGAAGCTCGATCTCCTTGGAGGCCTGATTGCGGACAATCCTCAACTTGAACGAAGACATGGCATTTCCGATGGCCTTGAAAAGGTCGGCCGTGGTCACGACCTTGCGTCCATCGATCGACTGGATCAGGTCGTTCGGAAGAAGGCCCGCCTTCATCGCGGTCGAGCCCTGTGGGACCGTCACAAGCTGCACGCCGCCATCCTCCTTCACCGTCCCGAAGGCCGAGAACTCCTCGCCTTCGAGGCCATGAAGGGTGGCCCCGAGCCAGACCACCTGAGCCTTGGCCTCCGACGATGTCGCCGCCGGTTCACCCATCTCAAGAGCCGGGATCACCGGTGTCTTGGCGATTGACTTCAGGGCGGGCTTTTTCACGCCGTAGCGATCCATGGGAAAATTTTCGAAGCCGACCTTCAGCGCCGCCGAGGATTCCTTCACGCGGAAGTCCCCCTTCTCCGGATCGATGAACATTGGATCTCCCGCCAGCGAGTTCGCCTCCCTGCCGCCCTTGCGGGCCTTGGCGAGATCGGCGGCCGAGCTGAAAAAATTGCGGTCGATCAGCTTTCCCCACTCCGCCGGCATGCCGATGTCGGCGTGGGATTTCATGACGAGATTCGAGTGGAGTTCATCGCCGCTCTTCTCAAACCAGACGTGAGGGTGGAAGCCGCTGTTGACCATGACGTTGTTCCAGGCCTTGCGGCCGTAACCTTCGCGGAACTTCAGGCCGCCGTTGAGGAGCAAATTATGATGGATCTCGTAGTTCGAGGAACCGTCGTCGAGGTCGATGTCCCAGCCGTGGTCACAGCGCCAGCGGGAAAAGCGGATGACGGTCGGCGCGATGGCATCGAGGAAAGGCAGGCGCGGATCCTTCATCACTTCGGGCTGGGAGACTCCGCGATGGTTGCTGGTCCAGTAGCGGTCGCGTCCCCAGGAGTTGAACGAGCCATGATCGTGGGTTTCCAGCACCGTGTCGAAGACGTCGCAACCCTCGATCAGATGACCGCCCCAGGTGCCGTCCCCGATGTTGATGCCGGAGCGGGCGCAGTCGTAGATCGAGCAATCGCGCACGGTGATCCTCGACGACATCGAGATCTGCACGCCGGCAGGCTGGCGCTCGACCCGACCGATGCCGTGGATCAGGCAGTCCTCGACCACGCAGTCCGCCGGATAGTTGTCGGTCAGCGGGCCCGGCGTGCGGTCGATCCTGGTGAGGTCCTGGGACTTCGCATATTCGAACAACGGATTGCGGACCGCCTTTGGATCGCCGACGAAGCAGACGCCGCTGGCTCCGGCATCATGGATGTGGCAGCCCTTGATCAAACTACGACGGTTGTAGTGGCTGACGAACACGGCATTGCCACCGAGCTGGTCGAACTCGCTGTCGAGGATCGAGACGTTCTCGGTTCCCGTCAGAAGGACCGCGCCGCCGCGATAGATCGTCCAGTCGGAGCGGAGCAGCGGTTCCTTCGTATCCATGAAAGTCCGCGCGGCGTGGCGGAAGGTGAAGCCTTTCAGTGCGATGTGCTTCACCGGAGACTGCTGGCTGCCGTTGAACTCCACGAGATGCCGCAGCCGGACCACCTCGACCTTTGCGGGATCGGTCCCCACCTCCGGCATGAAGTAAAGCGTGCGGGTTTTCGCGTTGTGGAACCACTCGCCGGGTGCGTCGAGTTCCTCGAAGATATTCTCCACCATGCGAAAGTCCTTGTGCATGCCCATCTGGCGGTTGTTCTGCCAGCCGCCCTCGTAGGCCACGGTGCCGTCGGGATTTTTCCCGGTGATGCGGTATTCATAGCCGCCCCAGCGCGCGGCGTGCATGGCGTGGATGTAGCCTCCGGCCGGATCCGCCCACTTCGCGGCGCGTTCCTTCGAGAAGGCATCCCCCGCGAAGCCCTGATAGGCGGCGGTGGTTTTGGTGGCATCGTAGTTCGGATAGCGGGCCATGTGCTGGCGCTCGCCGTTGATGAAAAGCTGGTCGATCGACAGGCCCTCCGGGGTCGTGGCCTGAAGGATGCCGTCGCGATAAGGCTGCCATTTCAAGTCGAGCGCCAGTCCGCCACTGATGACCGCCTTGCCTTCATGCTCGGCCTGATAGATTGCGGGAAATTTCTCCGATCCGGAATCCGCCGATGTGAACACAAGCGTCTCGGGCAGATAGTAGATTCCGTCGGCCACGGTCACCGTAACCGCCTCCTTTCCCGCCACCTTCCGGGCGGCATCGCGCGCGGCGGAGAGGGTCAGCAAGGGAGCCTTGAGACTTCCGGGATTCGTGTCTTTTCCGGAGGGCGAAACATGCAGCTCCAGGGCCGAAGCGGAGATGGCAAGGAGTGGCAGGCAAAGCAAGCGGAGCATGGCAGTGGAGGATTCAGAGGGCATTGGCGGCCTTCACCGCTGCGACGATCGGAGTCGGGTCCTGGAGGCTGTGTGGATGGTGGTCGACTCCGGGCTTGAGGATAACTTCCATTTTTCCACCAAGCGCGGTGTAGCGCTCCTTCAGGATCGCGGCGTTCTCGGGGTAGGGCACGGTGCCATCGGCATCGCCACAGACCGCGAAGATCGGAATGTGCGCGGCGGCGATGGCCTTGAGGTTGTCGGTCGGGTTGAGCTTGTAGTCGAGGGCTTCCTGCTCGGACTTGAAGCCGTAGTCGGCGATCAGCTTCGTCCAATCGCTGGGTGAACCCTTGCCCTTTCCCTTGCCAGCGGGCCAGCTCTTGAAATCGCAAACCGCGGCATCGAGATAAATGATGGCCACCCGGTCGGGATGGCGGTTCGCCCAGTTCATCGAGTAGAGACCACCTCGGCTGAATCCGAAGAGGCTGGTCTTCTTCGAAACGCCGTAGGAGGCCGTGACGTAATCATAGAGGCGGTCCATCAGGTCGAGTGATGAAGGGCAACCGAAGCTGTTTTTCAGGTCGATGTAGCAGAGATGGAAGCCTTGGCTTAGCAGGGCCAGATCCGCCTGGTTGAAGGCATCGAAGAACTCCGGCCGCCAGACCCAGGGCTTTCCCGCTGCGGGTGTGGAAGGCTTCACCACCCGGCAGTTGCGGCCTTCGAGGGTGAAGGTCTCCTGTTCATGTCCCTGCCACTGGTTGCGGGTCACGGCGATCTCCGGGGCGGCGGAAAGGAGGGATGAAGTAAGCGCGAAGAAGCCTAGCAGGAGACGGATCATGGGATAGGAAGGGTTCGATGAACTCTGCCCCGCTACGGTGCGGCTCGTCGGTTCCTTGCGGGCGTCCGTCATCTGACGGGTTCCCTCATCGGGCACCTCTCAGTTTCCGGACGAGCTCGTCCTGGAAATCAAGCGGACCGGACCGATCAGCCCGGCGGGCTGGAGCTTGGTGTCCTTGCGATGATAGTACCAGACCACGAAGCATTTCCGATCCCGCTCTGGTCTCGGCTGATTGCGGATGAACCAGTCGGGATAAGCCTTCATGGCATGGCCCTTCTCGCCACGGTCCTCGCCCCATTCGAAGTCGGCGGGCAACTGCTCATCGCCGACGAGGCAGTTGTGCCAGGTGTTGGTGACGTCGATCGTGATGTCGTTCCTGCCTGCTTTAAGGGCAGGACCAATCTCCAGCGTGAACGGTGAGCGCCAGACGACGCCGAGGTCCCTGCCGTTGACCGTGACGCGGGCCAGATCGCAGACCTTGCCGAGATCGAGGACCATGGAGGGAGAGGGTGACTCGATCTCGATCTGCGTCGAGTAGGTGGCGGTGCCGGAGAAGTATCTAACAGCCGGATCAGCCTGTCCTGTTAGATCTCCGAGCGATGCCAGCGTGAGGGTCTTCTTCTGATCGACGGGCGAATCGAGCACGACCTGCCAAGGGCCCTCGACGGTCTTGGGGCCCGATGGTTTCGCCAGCGAGATCGGCTGATGCTTTCCGGAGGCGAATACCAGCTCGATTGTAGCGGGCGCGTTGCTGGTCGCCGTGACCGAACCATCCAGTGCAGCCTGAAGCTCGATTGGCGAGGCATGTGACTCCGATCCAAGCGAAAGTGCCTCCTTTTCGGAAACCGTCACGCTTTTCGAGATCCCACCCAGCTTGTAGTCCACCTCGAGGCGCTTGACGATGTTCGAGGCCGGATCACGACCAAACACACGGGGTTCCACCGATGGGATTGACAGCTTACCTTTCGCGGCCAGTTCCTGAAGCTTCGGCGTGACGTCCATCCAGCGGTTTCCTTCAGGGGTCCCGAAGCGGGCCTTCACGATCTCCAGCTTGGATTCGTCTGCGCCCTTCACGTCCACCGAAACCACGTGGTCGGCCGGAAGCTTCGAATCGCGGAACACGACGAAGACCGTGCTGCCGCCTTCGAGGGTCAGGTCCACTTCGATTCTGCCGTCCTTCTCTCGCCAGACGGGAGCGAAGCGGATGCTTCCGGTTTCCGCGTCCCAGAGTTCGGGACGCTTGCCGGTGACTCGGAAAGACGAGGTGAAACAGGCGGGTTCATCGCGGGTGTTGGCGAGGAAGGTCAGGTCCGTTTCTCCGACCTTTCGAGGGGTGAAAACGACCGCGCTGGAGCCGCTGATCTGAACGCGCGGAGTGATCCCCATCGTGGCAATCGCGGCGGACACCTCGCCCTTGGTGAAAAGGGTCCCTTTTCCGATCTTCCGGACCGGCTCGTC
>JAIYDT010000453.1 GCA_027487355.1 Verrucomicrobiaceae bacterium | reverse complement strand
GGTCTTTGAGCCATGCGCTCGGCCGGGGATGGCCATAGATCGACGGGCGGAGGCTCGCCGAAATGCGTCTGATAGCTTTCCAGGGTCCGGGCATACCAATCGGTGAACTTCGCGTCCTCCTCGTCGCCGCCCTGGGTCGGTTCGTGATGCAACTCGCGCCGCAGAACCTCGCCACAAAGCTCCTGCCAGTAGCTGCGGGTGTAGAGGAGATGGAGGTGCCAGACGTGATCGACCGCGACCGAGGGCGTGACCGGATGTCCGGCGGCGACTGCCAGGAAAAGGAAGCGCTTGTATTCAAGAATCGCCCGTGCGGCCTCCGCGTGGGTCCAGCCCTGTTCGCGTGCGAGGCGACTGGTGAACGGGAATCCGGCGTCCTGCCGATCCAGCTCGAAGGCCGACAAGCGGCCCCACAGTTCAAGGTGCACATCCTGCACGGCCATGGCTTACCCGCAGTCTACCTGCCGGGCAAGCGACAGTTTCGTCATCCGGCTTTGCATTTCCAGCAGAGCTTTCCATGCTGGCTTCGTGGACCACCTCTTCGCCAAGCCCAAGCCCGCCGCACCGAAAGCCCTTTCGGTGACGCAGCTTTGCCGACGGATCAAGAACGTCGTCGAGATCGAGGTGGGCGAACTTTGGATCGAGGGTGAAGTTTCCAACCTGAAGAAACAGGCGAGCGGCCACTGGTATTTTTCCCTGAAGGACGACGGCGCCCAGATCCAGTGCGCGATGTTCGGCGCGAGGAAACGTCAGGGCCATGAGGCGCTGGAGGACGGGGCGCTGGTTCGGGTCTTCGCCGAAGTCAGTCTTTACGAAGCACGCGGCCAGCTTCAGATCATCATTCAAAAGGCGGAGCGGGCCGGGCAGGGCGATCTCCAGGCGCGTTTCGAAGCGCTGAAGCGGAAACTTCACGCGGAGGGCCTGTTCGATGCCGACCGCAAGAAGCCGATCCCGAGATTTCCACGCGTGGTCGGCATCATCACCTCGGACACCGGCGCGGCGATCCGCGACATCCTCAATGTCCTCGGGCGTCGCGCGCCCTGGGTGCAGCCGGTGTTGCTGCCTGTTAGAGTCCAGGGCAAAGGCGCGGAATTCGAGATCGCGAAGGCCATCGAGAAGCTGGGAAATCCGGAACGCTTCGGCTGCCCGCGCTGCGACGTGATGATCGTCGGACGAGGCGGTGGTTCGATCGAGGATCTTTGGAATTTCAACGAGGAGGTGGTCGCGCGGGCGATTGCGGCCTGCCCGATCCCGATCATTTCCGCAGTCGGGCACGAGATTGATTTCACCATCGCGGACTTCGTCGCCGATTTGCGCGCCCCGACTCCGAGTGCCGCTGCCGAGCTGGCGGTGCCGGATGGCGAGGAGTTGATTTCCCGTCTCGCGCAGGTCCGGCGGCGGATGGCGCGGCAGGTGGTCGAGAGGCTGACGGCGGCGCGACGTTCCGTGGAAGTCCTGAAACGAGGGGCGCTCCAGCGCGGGGGCGAGCGCCTGCTGCGTGAGCCGTCGATGCAGTTGGATGGCCTGCGCTCGCGATTGCTCCAATCGGTCCGCTCCGGGCTTGATGAGGCGGCCTCGAAACTTGCCCGAGCCGCAGTGGCCCACAAGGCCCAGCATCCGGCGAAAGTCCTGGAACGCAGGCTCGATCACGTTTCGTCGCTCGGTCGCCAACTGGCCCGACTTTCCGAAGAGCAGGTGGCAAGGCGAGACCAGCAGGTCCGACGGCTTGCCGGGCTGCTGCGAACCCTCGGGCCGGAGTCAGCCTTTCAACGCGGATTTTCCATCACTCTCGACTCGAACGGGAAACTCGTGCGCTCGATCGCCGATCTGCGGGCCGGTGAGGAAATGGTCACCAAGCTCAAGGACGGTCAGATTCGCAGCCGGATCGAGGAATGATCAGCGCTTGAGGTCTCCGCAGATCTTGTCGTCGAGTTTCCACATCGCTCCGGTGAGGGGGTCGATGATCAACAGGCCGACCGATCCACCAGGCATTGGAATGTTTCCGGCATACCAGGGATTCACCCCGGCTTTCAGGACCATGGTCTTCGGGGCATAGCCCTTCTTGGAAAAGGCCAGATTGTAACTGGCCGCCTTGTAGGGTCCGGCGGAGGCGGGGAGGATGACGCTGGTCGGGGTTTTGGCCTCGTGCATCACTTTCCCGGCGGGATTGGTCACCACGACCTTCGCTCCGGTCGGATTGCTGGTGATGGCAAGCGGCACCGGTTTCCCCCGGGTGAGCGTGGCGCAGCTTGAAAGCAGAAGGCAGAAGCTGCAGGAGACAAGGATTTTCAGAACCATTCCTGGAGCCTACCATCGCGTTTCGAGAAATGCTCCTCCTGTTCCGCGATTCGTGCCAGTTTCACGATCAACCAACTGGACCTTGTTTCGTTTACGAGGTGGAATTGCGCTTTGCAAGGGATGGTGGCGGAGACACCCTCAGCTCGCCTGAATCGCCCGCTTGATGATTCTTCGCTTCCTCTCATCCCTGAAGGAATCCGGCCGTGCCGAACTGGCAATGCCAGGATCCGAGATATTGACGACGATCCGCGCCTGCGGTCGGGATCCAGGTGAACTCGCTGCATTGGACCGCATGCTGCGGGACTGGCATGAACTGGCCCTGCAGGATCTGCCCGGCCCACCTCTGGACTATCATGGCGACGCTGCGATCTGGGGTGCATTGCGGTTGTTTCGTGCAGCGTGCTTTCTTTCCTTTCGCGAGATCGAACCGGAGGAGATCGCCTTTGGACTCCCAGGCCTGCCGATGCCAGACCTCCTCAATCCTGCCGCGCATTTCTCGGTGGATCTGTGCATGCGCCACTGGCCAGCCTTGTTCCGCATGGCCCGCGCTCTCGCTGGAGAGGATCCGCTGATCGAGGCGATGATGAAAACGATCGCCCAGCTGCCTCTGGCTGCGGTGGGGATTCCGATCCCGATGCCGGAGGAGTCCCCGGTATTCGATCATCCGGGTCTGTGTCAGATCCTCGCCGAACGCGCCTGCCTCCAACGGGATCACCGGCTTCTGTCCCATCCGCGAGTGCGTGCCCTGACCATTTCAAAACTTGGCATCTACCGCAACGAACTGCTGCCCAACCTACTTCCATCCCCTGAACTGATCTCATGAATGCAGATGCGATTTCCGATCTGGCCCGGCGACTCGGCCACGAAGTGCTTGATCCCTTGAAGCGTGCGTTCGTCGGCAAGGATGAGATCATTGATCTCCTCGGTGTTGGGCTCGCCGCGCGTGAGAACCTTTTCCTGTTCGGCCCGCCTGGCACGGCGAAAAGCGCGCTCGTCCACTCGCTTGCATCGCGGCTGCACGGTCACACCTTCGACTACCTGCTGTCGCGCTTCACCGAACCAAACGAACTCTTCGGCCCCTTCGACATCCGCCGTTTGAAGGAAGGTGATCTGGTGACAAACACCGAGGGCATGTTGCCGGAGGCCGACATCGTCTTCCTCGACGAGCTGCTGAATGCCAACAGCGCCATCCTCAACAGCCTGCTGATGGCCTTGAACGAACGCATCTTCAGACGCGGTCGCGAGACCCGGCCCATCCCGGCGCTGTTCTTCGTCGGTGCCAGCAATCACCTGCCGGAGGACGATGCGCTGCGTGCCTTGTTCGACCGCTTCCTGCTGCGCGTGCGCTGTGGACCAGTCGCGGAAAACCAGCTCGGCCGCGTGCTCGCCGCCGGGTGGGAACTTGAACGCGCCGCAGAGATCACTGCCACGCTTCATGCGGGCGAGCTTCGCGAGTTCCAACAAGCGGTCCGCAACGTCGATCTAACAGCGGTGCGTGAACCCTATCTCGATCTCGTCTTGAAACTCCGCCACGCGGGCATGGATGTCTCCGACCGTCGAGCCGTGCGTCTCCAGCGTGTGATCGCGGCCAGCGCCCTGCTCTGCGGTCGACTGGACGCCCGCATCTCGGACCTTTGGGTGCTGCGACACATCTGGGATCGCGAGGAGCAGATCGAAATCGTGGAGTCCATCGTGTCCGCCGCGCTGGCAGGCCATGAAGCAGGGCCCGCAGACCATCCGCAGGCCCATTCCCGGCGACCACCCGACCCCGAGGCGCTTGCCCGCAGCCTGGACGAAGTCGAGGACCGCTTGGCACGCGATCCCCGCGACGTCGCAGCAGCGGATGAGCTGCGAGGGATCGCCAACCGCATCGAATGGCTTTCGCCCGGTGCGGCCAAGGAGGCTCTCGTCGAGAGAATGGACGCACTATGGGAAAAGATCAGTCAGGCCTGAGTGCGAGTCACTCCGGTGAATCCTGCATCGGCCTCATTGCCGCGCAGGATCTCGGAATGCTGGCTGCGTATCGGAGTTCCGGTTGGGAGATCTGCCCGGCGGACGGGGATCGATTTTGGCTGCGCGTCCCGGTCAGCGACCTCGTGACATTTGCCCGGCTGCCCTTGTATGGTCGTTGGATGGAAGGTCCCGGTGGTCGGTTGACGCGTCCCGGCCATCAGGTTCCGGACAGGGTTCTGCCGGCCTCCGGGTGGTGTGAATTGGCAAAGCGAATGCCCATCGGATTTCCGGCATGTGGCGCTCCCGGCATGCCTGCGGCGCCGATTGCGATCGCACTCGAAGCCGGCGATCCTGGCATTGAGACCGAGGCTCTGTTGTGCAGATGGACGGACTTCGCTGGCTGGGTGGAGCATGCGTTTTCGATCCGGACGGGCGGGTTGAAGTTCGCGCGCTGTGACGACGAGCGGGTCTTCGTCATCGGGCGGCCATTGCCGCCTCTCCGTGGCAGCGGGTTCCACCGCACCGGTCGCCTGCTGATTCCCGGTGGCCACCGGCTTCCTGACCACCTTTGGCCGGAGTTATTGGAAGAGCTGTTAGATCCGGGCGGCATCGGACTGACCATGATCCATCCCGACGGTAGCCACGAGATTCTGGAGGAGGCGCATCTCGTGCCGGTCACTCGGTCCGCCGTCCGTCTAACAGAGGGCGAGCCCCTGTCATTTGAGTGAGCCATGCCTGCCGTCGCCTCCATCCACTATGCCAGCCCACCTCCGGATTACTTCTGGAAATGGAGCCCCCAGCACACGGCCGCGGAATGGCATGATGGTCAGACGATCGCGCTCTG
>JAIYDT010000132.1 GCA_027487355.1 Verrucomicrobiaceae bacterium | reverse complement strand
TTTTCTGAATGTCTCACGTTTTCATTGGGTTATGAAAACCACCTTTTCAGGAGCCTACGCTGTCCATCAGTTCATCCCATTCTGCCCCTAGCGCCGCTTTGAGGCCACAAATCACCTCACTTCCCGGGTCCGCAGACCCCCTCTCGATGCGTTGTATATGGCGACGATCGACTCCCACCACTTCAGCAAGCTTCTCTTGGGTTAGTCCCCTAAGCTGCCGAAGGCGGTTTACATTTTTGCCAAAAGTCAATCTAAGCTCCAAAGCTAAGCTTGCAGCCTGAGTCGAAGAAGTATCTTTGAGAGCGGACCAATTGTCGCTTTTTTAGCTTGTCTCAAGATCCTGCGCCCCCTCTAACTGTAACCGGACATGAAGCGTATCAATCTCCTGCGAATTCTGTGTGGTGTCATGTTGATCCCAGTTTTGGGTGCATTGGCCTCCGAGCCTACTGCCCACCTCATCGGAAAGCTTCCCGACGGCACCCCGCCACCGCCTCAGCCGCCTAAGCCCGGCTTCATCGCGCCCGCCACTGACATTCTAACCACCGACACCATTCGGGAAGGCGGACGAACCATCACCGTCCACGAAATCGCCCCCATTGATCTCCCTCCACCTCCCGAGGTCACAGCCCCGGTCGAGTTGACTCCGGCCATGAAGCAAAGGCTTGCCGAACTCCGTGCTCGTCAGCCGAAAATCCACAACCTCAGTCTCGGTGCCACGGTGTATCGCGACCAGGACCAGCCCACTCGCACGCTCGTCCGCTACTGGTCGAGGGAAGACGACCAGTTCAACACCATCACATTCTGGTCCTCTGCCGACTTCTCCCTCCTCGCCGGGATTCCCGGGTTCATTGCCTCGGACGGTCGTAAATGCAATATGATGATCGCCTGGGGCATCCAGGATCGTCAGCGCAATGTCGCCCGTCTTGCCAAACTCGGGCGCACCTACACCGCGCCGGTCATTCCCGAGTTTCCCGCTGGCAAGGCCACTTTTGTCATCACTTCTGGCACCCCGAGTGCGACGGCCCTCGCCGACATTCAGTCCCTGCACGACCTTTACAACAACGAGCACGACAAGCTCCAAGCCGCCTATCAAGGACGCCAACAAGCCCGACTCGCCCGCGAAGCCGAGCTAAAAGCCAATCCACCTCAGCCCAAGGATATCATCCTCAGCCACTGGCGCGTCCAGCCCGCCGCCAAACCAGAGAACGAAGGAGGTGCCCGATGAAAACATTCTCCAAGCGCCCCTTCCTGCCCATCCTCTCTGGATTCCTGATTCTGGTCTCTGGAGTCTCCACTACCCACGCCATCATCGACACCAACAACAACGGCCTCAGCGATCTCTGGGAGAAGACTTACAACAACGGCGATCTCCTGCCACAATCACTCGATCCGGACGCTGATCCCGACGGAGACGGTTGGACAAACGCGCAGGAAGCCATTGCTGGCACCGATCCATTTGATGCCAATGCGCCACTCGGCCAAGTCTGCCCGGACATCCTCTATACCTCGGCTACCTATTCCGGTGTTGACGCCAATGGCGACCCCATTCTCATCACTCCTGAAGCGGTCACGATCACTTGGCCGACCCTCGCTGGAAAGCTCTACACCCTTCAGTTCTCTGCCAATCTTCAAGCAGGGTCTTGGATCAATGTTCAGCAACCTGTGCTTGGCGATGGCACGCCCATCAGCATCGTCACCGTTCTCACCCAGCCGGACGGGAGCGTCCCACCTGCACTCTTCTGGCACGTCCGGATCTCAGATGTTGACCCGGATTTCGACGACGCGAACAGCTATGAAGAATTCAAATTGGGAACCGACTCCGGCATCGCGGATACCGACGGCGACGGCACCAATGACGGACGGGAGGCGATAGAAGGGACGGACGGAGCCAATTCGGACGTCGGAGGCAGCCCGCTCATTGACGGAAGAGAAAGTCGCTGGATACATACAAAATTTGTTGATGAGCCCGGTGGTGGGAGCGGGGTCCAGACTATGCTCCATACTCCGGAACCAAGCTCCAGCAAAGGAGCAGAATGGTTGGTGGCTAAGGACGAATTTCAGTCCATCATCAATTCCTCGGACTACGCGTTGTTGTCAGCGGCTGCGGCAGCCTTCCCGCTTCCAGAGGAGTGGGAGTCCTCCTACAAGGGCCTCTGGTGGACCAATGTCCTCAAGTCCGCCAGCGGTGTATCGAACAAGCAGGAATACTCCGCGGGCCGGATGGAGCACAGATTGAGGATCAACAAGAAGTCCCTGGATGTGCCTTATGAGTTTCCGATGCAAGTATTGGAGCTGCACTGGCAGCGCGACGCCGCAGCCTCCGCTCCTTGGGTTCGCGAGCAGGGGGCGACCAATGTCTCTATACTCAACAAGGCGGTCGTCCCCGTAGGGGATACAGTTTCGCAGGTCCTGACATACCCGGCGATCCCTGCGTTGCCGGTCAATCGCGCGATCACACGTACGGCCATCCACTTTGAGGAGATCGAGCCAGAGAGTGGATTCGACGACAAGGTCCGCTTTCTTCAAGCCCAGCGCTTCGATCTTCCCTGGTTGGCGGTTGCAAACTCGCAGCAGGACGCAACTCTGCCGAATGCCCAGGTGAAAATGCACTTCTCACCGACCGATCAGCCCCTGCATCTGGAGATTCAAGTTCCGCAAGGAAAGACGGCAACCGTCACTCCGAACACCACCAGCGGGTCCAGTCCATTGACTCTTAGCATCCAAGGGAGCAATAGTTTTGCTGGAAATGAAACATCGTATGAGGGCACCTTGCGTGTCGAGGGAGTGGACGTTTTGAATCTTGTTTTTTACAAGCGTAGAGTCGTCACGTTGGCTGTTCATGCCATCACATTGACCAATGACGATCAGAATGAAAAGTGCTGGTACCGGGACAAAAATACAGGAATCGAACATCAGAAGATCATCGAAGTGGGCCAAGGCAAAGCTGACGCTATCTGTGTCCAACAAACCACAGGAGTTCTTCACACCACGGAACAAGGAGATGACTATATAGACCTAAATGGAAAGATAAGAACTGGCAAAGATGGAATCTGCCAGACCAAGGCGGTGGGTACAGATCAACAGGTCATCCCTGTCGGAGAGGGACAGCCCAATGCTACCATCATCATCCCCGGCCCGAACAATGAACTGAACTCCGCTGCCAACGGCTTGATTTCAAACATCCAGACAAATGGCGGAGTGGCTTTCCAGCAGGATGACGTGGTGAGTGGCAACACGATCACCACGGGTCCGGACGGCATTCGCCAAACGCCCCTTCCACAGGCGCGTGTGGCACCGGTGAATGTTCCCACCCAAGCGGAAATGCAGGAATTTTTGGATCACGTCTTCGGCCGCCAAGCAAACATCTGGTTCCAAATCACCCACTATAACCAGGCCGACGCGGCATTTGATGTCGCGTCAACCCAAGGAAATGATGCTAATTATCCTGCGTTGGCGAAGCCAAATAGAATATTTGATTTTTATTCATTTGATTTCGATTCTAATGGAAACTCTTATGTGAGTAGGGAGGAACAGATTGTCCATGCTGCTTCAAAAGACGCAAACTCCACGTTTAACTTATATTTTATTCCGGCCAAGTTGAACCGCAGACTCACGGTTGCTGGTCAACCTCGATTCCAAAGTCCTGAAGGATGGGCTAGATGCGATTTGCGAACACCCTACATTTCTGCATTTGATGCCATTAATCCATCTGATTCAACTTCTACTCCAATTTTGCTGGGGGCTGCAGCTCACGAAATAGCACACTCAAAGTTTTTTGATGTCGCAAATGACAGAATTAAGCATGGCCTGGGACATCCTTGGGATTTGTATGAAAAGCTTGAGAGAAGTCAACCCGATGACAACTTTTCCATGATCGATAAGGATATTGATTCCCTTCGGTTAATGTGGTTTAGCTACCCATTGAAACTTTCTGGAGGAAATAGGTTTCCGGCCAAGCTGATAAAAAATGAGGCGGATAAAATACATCTAATCAATAAATGAAAAGACATCTAGCGGTTTTCATGTTTTCCGTGGCTTTGTTAAGTTTGACTGCGGCCGATGATTCATCATCGCTCACGACGGATATTGCATTTGCAGACTTAGAGCATCCTCGGGAAATTGATTTTCAATCTTTAGTTGAGATGGATGGGCAGAAGGCACTGAACCATTATCAGTCGCTGTGGTCAGTCTACATGGCGATGAAGCCGCAAAGGTCGGATGTTGTTTTGAAATTGTCATCTTCACTGGGAAGAAACCCTTCGCTGCCCTCATACTTCGAAAAGAATATTGAAAGATATCCGGTGCTCGCAGAGAATACAAGAGATCGCGAGAAAATAGTAGGTTACTTGGGTGGGATTCCTGCGGAGTGGGCTGTGAGGCTATTGTTCAGGTTGGTTTTGGAAAACAAAGAGATTCGTTCTGAGCGATATGATCTAAAAAAAACTGAGGATCTGGAGTATCTGGCTTTCCAACAAAATATAATGTTGGAAACAGCAACAAATAGCAGTATTGCAAGATTTGAAATTATTCGCATGCATCTTTTTGAGTGGCCTGGTGAATCGTTAAAGCAAGAAGTCAATGAAACCTGGTCAGACTTTCAAAAGCGGGTGCTGACGCGTCAGCTCAATTGGATCTACTCCAACCAAAGTCGTATCCCCGAAATTGTCAAAAAGACATGGGGAGATAAGGCGGTGCTGAATGCCGACTTAGGGTTAGGTCCTGACAACCTGCCAATAAAGTCCGGACCTGCCCTTGGCCAAACTGGAGCACCGGAGCGGATTCACTCAGGAGCCGTCGCGGGCCAGAAGCAGGAATCTGAGGCAAACCAAAGATCAGATTCTTGGTTTTGGCTGGGGATGACTATCTTTCTGGTCGGGATTGCGATCATTGTTTGGCGACGAAAAGTCAAATATGATAATCCCTGAGATCCGGATAAGTTTTTAGTAAAATGCCTTGAGATATGGAGATGATCGCCTTCACTCATTCCCCAGCCGACTCACGAACTCATCCAGCAGCGCCTTGAGCCTCGGTTCCGGGGCGATGACCTGGGGCTGGTCGAAGCCGATCCAGATGGAGGTGGCGCCTTTCGGGCCCAGGCGGAGGGTCCAGGCTTCGCGTTCGGAGCCGGTGGCACCGGTGAAGCACTTGGTGCCGGCGCGGGATTGGAGGACGGACTTGGCCTCGTTGGCTCCGTTGGGCGAAAGGGCGGGGAAAAGGTCGGACTTGGCGGTGTAAACGACTTCCCCGGCGGCGTTGCGGATTTCGCGGATGAGGAAGGGCTTGGGGCGCTTCCCCTGATTGCCGAGGGTGGAGAGGCCGATGGCCATTTCCATGGGCGTGGCGGAGACCGAGCCACGGAACAGATCCTCGGTGTCGAGAAAGGGCCCGGAAATACCGCAGCGCTTGGCGATGCGCTGGACCTCGGCAGGGCCGACCTGGCGACCGGTCTGCACGGCGCGACCGGGCAGCACGAGCTTGCCACGTTCGGCGGCTGCTGCGGCAACGAAGGGCTCGAAGGCGGAGCCGAGGTCGCGACGGATGCGGGTGCGGTCGAGTCGGGAGTGCTTGAAATCCCGTCCACCGATGAAGGCGAGGATGGATCCGCTTTTTGTCTCCAGGGTGGTGGCTCCGAACTGCACGTAGTCGATCGGCTGACCGGCGACGTAGGCGGCATGGGTGGGGTGCTTCCAGGACTTTTCCGCTTCCAGGGACTCGACGGCGCGGGTGAGTTCGGTTTCCAAACGGTCCTGCCAGGCGGCATCGAGGGTGGAAACGATGGTGAGGCCACCGAGGTGGACCTCCTCTTCGTCGAGGATGCCATCGAGCTCGCGACGGATCGCCTGGAGGGCGTAGGAGGGCTGGCTGTCGCGGTCGTCGTCCTTCACCAGGCGGATCGGGGTGGCGATGATGCGGGCCTTGTCCTCGGCGGTGATGAATTTCATCGCGATCATCCGGTCGAGGACTTCGTTGCGCTGGGCTTCGGCAGCCTTGAAGTTGCGGAAGGGCGAGAAGATCACCGGACCGCGGATGATGCCGATGATCATGGCGCATTCGCCCTCGTTGAGGTCCTTCACACTGCGACCGAAGTAGGTGCGTGAGGCCTCCTCGATGCCATGGCAGCCGGCTCCGAAGTAGATGCGGTTGAGGTAGCCTGTTAGAATCTCGTCCTTCTTGTAGCGGGATTCGACGCGGAGGGTCAGTGCGATTTCAAGGAGCTTGCGGTGGATGGATTTCGCGCGGTTCTCGTAGGTGTTTTTGACCAACTGCATGGTCAGGGTAGAGGCGCCCTGGGTGAAATCTCCATCCTTGAGGTTGCGGAAAGTGGCGCGCAGCAGCCCTTTGACATCGACGCCCGAGTGATCGAAAAAGCGTGCATCCTCGCGGGCCTGGAGGGCTTTCACGAGGAAGTCGGGAAGGTCCGCGCGGGTGATCAGGCGGCGGCTGGTGCCAGTGGAGGCGGCGATTTCCCGTCCTGTGCGGTCGAGCACGCGGTTCGAGGCGGGAAGCCTGGCGACCTCATCGAGATCGAAGCGCATGGCGAGGCAGAAGTAGGAAAAAGCAATGCCCGCGACGATGACGAGTCCGACCACCCCGAATCCGAGCGCCCATTTCACCGGGGTATGGAGCCAGGTGGGCATCCAGCGCAGCCAGCGGGGAGGTGGGGAAATGGGACGCCAGGTGGACATGGAAGATCGGTGGCGTTTACTCGACTGGAATGGCCTTCAAGGGCGGTGCGTCCTCTTCTTCGACAGGTTGGGCGCGGAGAGGTGGGGGCACATTGGGGCGGACGAGGATCGCCTTCGGCGGAGCGGCCTCGGGTGTGTCCTCTTCGATCGGGATGGCGCGGGCGGGATGGATGGGGCAGAGATCGTTGCCGGCGGTGGCGATGTCGGCGGGGACACGGTCGTCGTAGGCCGTGCCGGCCGCTTCGCAGCCAGCGGTGGCCTGTTTTCCCGACTGGCGGCAGAGGCGGGCATTGACGAGCTTGATGTTGGACTTCAGCTCCCCGGCGCGATAGCCGAGGCGGTCGGCGGTTTTCATCATCTCGACCCAGACCGGGAGGGCGAGGGTGGCCCCGTAGCCGCCCTGGATGGTTTTCTTCGGAGTATCGAAGCCGACCCAGACGGCGCAGGAGAGGCTGGAGGTGTAACCGGTGAACCAGGCGTCCTTGAAGTCGTTGGTCGTGCCGGTCTTGCCCGCGCAGGGCTTGTCGAAGCCCAGACGTTTCACGGCGGCGGCGGTGCCGTTGGTGGCGACCTCGACGAGGATCCGCGAGATGGACCAGGACGAGCCTGGGCTGGCGGCCTGGTAGGAGAGCGGCGGGGTGGCGTAGAGGACGTTGTTGTTGCGGTCGCGGATTTCCCGGATCAAGTACGGCCGGTATCGTACTCCGTCGTTCGGAAAAATCGTGTAGGCGGAGGCGACCTTCCAGGGAGTCGATTCCCAGGAGCCGAGGTAGGAGGAGGGTTTCGGAGGAAACTCTTCGCCAAAACCGGCGAGGCGCGAGACCTCGCGGACCTTGTCCATGCCGGCGTGGTTGCCGACGCGGATCGACATCGTGTTGCGGGAGCGGATGAGTCCGGTGGAGGCCGGGTTCATGCCGCCGAATTTCCCGTCGGAGTTATGGGGGTGCCAGGTGGCGGGGGCTCCGGCGATCTCGCCGCGCTCGATCGGGCCATCGCTGATGAGGGTGTCCGGACGGAGGCCCTGGTCGAAGGCGGCCAGGTAAACGAAGGGCTTGAAGAGCGAGCCGATCTGACGCTGGGCCTGGAGGGCGCGGTTGAAGCGGGATTCATTGGCATCGCGACCGCCGATGACGGCGAGGATGGCTCCGCCGTGGTTTTCGACCACGACGGCGCTGCCTTGGAGGTAGGTGGGTTCGCCGCGTTTCTCGGGTGCCTGCTTCAGCCAGGCATCGCGGGTGAGGTGGGGATAGCCGGAAATTTTCTCGACCTCGCGCAGGCGCTTGTCGAGGGCCTCCTCGCCCTTTTTCTGGATGCGGTTGTCGATGGTGGTGGAGATGGTCAGGCCGCCGAGCTCGATGTTCTCCTTTTCAAGGATCAGCTCAAGGTCATGGCGGATGGCGTCCATGGCGTAGGACTCCTGGAATTTCTGCCGCCACTTCGGTCGGACCTCGATGGGCTCGGCCTTGGCGGCATCGGCCTCCTGGCGGGTGATGGCCTTGGCGACGACCATGCGTTCGAGGGTGGTGTCGCGCTCGCGCTTGGCATCGGCGGGACTGCGGAAGGGATTGAAGGCATCGGGACCGCGGACGATGCCGGCGAGCATGGCGGACTCGGAGAGTGAGAGCTCCGAGGAGTGCTTCTCGAGGTAAATGCGGGAGGCCTCCTCAATGCCGCGGATCTGGCGGCCCCAGTTGATCGAGTTGAGGTAGGCCTCGAGGATCTCGTCCTTTTCCATCGACGACTCGATGCGGATGCCGATGGCGATTTCGAGCAGCTTGCGGTCGAGCTGCTTGAGGGTCTCGCCGCGTTTTTCGTCGGCCTTGAGCTGGAAGACGCTCGACACGAGCTGCTGGGTGATGGTCGAGGCCCCTTCGCGCTTGCCCTCGAGGTTCTTGAGCACGGCGCGGACCATGCCGATGGG
>JAIYDT010000466.1 GCA_027487355.1 Verrucomicrobiaceae bacterium | reverse complement strand
TCGCGCGACTGCCTCCGTGCGGCGGGCTATGACACCACCGAGTCGATCATTGAAACGCACGCCGATGGCAGTCAATGGGCCAGCTTTACCGCGACGCAAGGGACCTACAGGCTCAGGGTTCGGGAACGGATCGTCAGTGAGGCAAACGACTCGGCGTGGACCGATCCATCCGCCTGGTACTGGGATGCCCTGCTTCATCCGCTGAACGGTCCCTGGCGGGCGGAGACCGTGATCGAATCGAACTGAACTTTGGACTGCAGTGGGAAGCCCAGCACGACACCGCTTTCAGATGCGAAAATGATATCAATCATTCAACCGGCTATCAATCCGTCTCAAACTACCGATCTCGATTGTCCGCGTGATACGGACTGCTCCTCACCTGGCGTCCGACCGCCAGTCCCGCATGCCAAAGCGGCGTGTCGCTTTGATTCCAGCCGCACTCCAGGGTGACCCTTCACTTTCATTTCACTGAACCCTCACCATCCCGACGTCAGGCATTCATTCAAGGAGTTCTCAATCGCCATCGTTCCCATGAGCCTCCGCCCTTTCCTGCAACCCGATGCCACTTGGCTGGATGATCCACATCCACGCCGGATCGCAGGTGTCGCGCTCGCCACCGTCTGCGGTCTGGCGGCCTATGGCTTCACGGTCGGCTGGTGGCGTTCTCCGATGATGGGCGTCTATGTGGCGATCAAGATGCCGCTGCTGGTGGCCTGCACGCTGGGTTGCAATGGGCTGCTCAATGGTCTGTTAGGCCTGCTGCTCGGCACCGGCCTGGGATTCCGCCAGTCCATGCTGGCATTGCTGATGTCCTTTGCGGTCGCCGCGTTGATTCTCGGCTCTCTGGCCCCCGTGACATTCTTTCTTGCATGGAATGCCCCCGCTCCCGACTCCGCCAACGCCGGCATGGCACACTCCGCCTACCTCGTCACCCACACCTTCCTGATCGGCTTCGCCGGAATCGCGGCGAACGTCCATCTCCACAAACTGCTGGCCGCAAGAGCTCCGAACCGCAGCTCCGCGACGCTCACCCTTCTGGCGTGGCTGGGCGGAAACGGATTTCTCGGCGCACAGTTCTCCTGGGTGCTGCGACCCTTCTTCGGCAGCCCGAAGCTGGAGGTCGCCTTCCTGAGGCCGGATCCGATGAAGGGAAACTTCTATGAATCGGTCTGGCATTCGATCGACCACCTCAGCGGCGGCCATGCAGTCACCGCCATCGTTTCCCTGCTCGTGCTCGTCTCCATCCTCGCGATCCCGGTGATCGCCGCCATCAGATCCTACAAGCAACCAACACGATGAATCCAACCACTCCAATGATCCCCAACGTTCCACCTGTCCAACCTCCGCCACTCGAGGCCCCCCTGCCGGAAAAGCTCGACCTGCGCGCCTTGTTCGAAGGCCTCCTGCGTCGGCCGGTTGATCTTGTGATCCGCCTCGCCACGCCCGGCCATGGCGCGACCGGACGATTCATCCTGATCGCGATCATCTCGTTCCTGCTCTTCGGAGTCGTGCTCGGCTGCTTCGCCAAGCATGAGCAGCTCTGGCAAGCTCCACTGAAGATCACCGCTGGACTGATGGTCGCCGGGGCGATCTGCTTTCCAAGCCTCTACATCTTCTCCACGCTTGCGGGAGGAAAGCTCTCCGTCCAGCAGCTAGGTGCCTGCCTGTCAGGGGCCCTTGCGCTGGCAGGACTGCTGCTGTTAGGCTTTGCTCCAGCGGTCTGGATCTTTGCCGAATCGACGAACTCCTTCGGCTTCATGGGAACACTCGGCATCGGAGCTTGGATCATCGCCCTGCTGTTCGGGCTGCGTTTCCTGAAGACCGCCGTTCACGCCGCCGGTGCCACCCAGAGCGGGCCAATGGTGATCTGGGGCTTCGTGTTCGCGCTCGTCACCCTGCAAATGACCACCTCGCTGCGGCCCATCCTCGGGCGTTCCGATCAGCCATTGACCCAGGAGAAGAAGTTCTTCCTGCAGCACTGGGGCGATTGGTTCGGGGAAACCCAGGGTGTCACAAGCACCAACAGCCCGAAGAACGACAACGACCCCGCGCCTGCCACCACCGAGCCAAGCCGAAGCGGCAGCAGGAATCCCTTCAATGACTGACCAAAAAAGACAATGGAACCGCAGATGGACGCAGATTCACGCAGACAATCAAAGAATTGCATTCATTCAAACTTCACCCCAAGGCGAACTCTGACTTTTAATAGTTATCTTGATATCAATGCCCGTCCATCTGCGATTGATCTCTTCTTCTTGGTTTGAAAATCACCCATGAAACTTCCACAGGAATTCTCGAACGCCACTTCGGATCGAAAGATGAAACAGGCCCCATCCGCGCGGCGTTCCAACGGGTTTCCGCCGAAATCCAAACGCAGACGTTTCGAGCGGAACAAGCCGCACGACGACTATTCCGAGTGGCGTCGCGAGCTGCTTTAAGGGTCAGCTTTTCCCAAGCACCCAGGCGATGTGCGGCGTGTACATGTCCGGTTCCAGCAGGAACGAGTCGTGGCCCTTGTCGGAATGAACCGTGATGTGCATGACCTCCACCTTGGCCTTCTCCAAATGGCTGACGAGCTCGGTTTGCTCCTCCGGATAGAAGCAAAAGTCGGAGTCGATCGAAAACACCAACCACTTCTGGCCGGCCAAGCGTGAACGCTCGAAAAGATCCTCCGCCGTTTCCGCATCTCCCTCGGCCGCCCCGTCGAAGCGCGACCAGAGATCAATGATCCGAAGATAGGTGTTCGCGTCGAAACGCTTTACGAACTTCTTTCCCTGATGCAGCATGTAACTCTGGAACTGGTCGCGCACCCGATACCATGACAGCACGTCGCCGGGCTGGACCACATCCTGGCGGGCCCGACGCTCGATGGCATCGAGGTGGACAAAGGTCTTGTGCGAGATCATGCGCGCCAGGGCGAGTCCGTAAAGCGGCGGGCTTCCCTCGTAGTAGTCACCGCCATTGAAATTGCGGTCGTTCTCGATGGCGAGGATCTGCTCGAACAAGACGAGGCGATTCAGGACAGTGGTCTTGTAGCCCGAGGCGATGGAGATGACGTTCTTGACGCGATCCGGAAACCGCGTGGCAAAGGTCAGCGCCACCAGGCCTCCAACCGACGGACCGATCACGGCGGTCAGGATTTCAATCCCGAACTCATCCAGCAAGCGGGCCTGGATTTCCACCTGATCTGCGGCCGTGACGTGGGGAAAGGCGGAGCCCCAGGGCTTTCCCGATTCCGGGTGGATGGAGGCAGGTCCGGTGGAACCATAGCACCCACCGAGATAATTCGCACAGATCACAAAGTAGCGACTGGTGTCGATCGCCAGCCCGGGCCCGATCATGTCGCTCCACCAGCCCTCATGGAGTTCAGGCTGCCAGATTTCGTCGAGGCCCTCGATGCCCGGATTCAGTCCGGCGGCGTGATGGGAGCCGGAGAGCGCGTGAAAGAGCAGGATCGCGTTTGAGCGATCGGCATTCAGTTCGCCCCAGGTCTCGTACGCCAGAGTGACTCCGGGCAGTTGTCCTCCATCGCGGAGGCGGAACGGCTCGGCAACGCTTCCAGTGTGGAAAAGCCGGGTGGTCACGGGTGGCATGGGGGGAGCTAGAAGTTCCAAGTTCCAAGGATCAAGTGCCAAGAGGGAGAAAGCACTAAATTCTAAGCACTAAAGCCGAAACGAAGAGGAAGACGGAAGCTGCGCTGCTTTACTACCGACCACTTGCCACTTGCCACTTGCCACTTGGGAATTCTAGTTCGTGCCATGAACAGCGTGGGCTTCAAGGAATGGCAGGTGGTTTGCGAGGCATTGGCTTCGGGTCGGCAGACGGTGATCCTGAGAAAGGGTGGGATTCACGAAGGCCGGGCGGGATTTTCATTTGCTCACGAAGCGTTTTATCTGTTTCCGACCCGCTTTCACGCGCAAGGCGAGTTTGTCCGCGAGGGTGAGATCGAGGTCCTTCCTGAATGGCAGGTGGGGGACCTGGTGACCATCACGCATCGGGTGGAGGTGACCTCCGCCGTAACTCTCACCGACTGGGCGGAGGTGGAGGCCCTGTTTCCGCAGCACATCTACACGGAAAAGACCGTGCGCGATCGCTTCGACTGGGAAGGAAAAGGCATGGCCTCGGGCAGCATCCACGTGGCCCATGTGAAGGTCATCGAGCTGGAGGAGCCGCTGGTGTTTGCTTATGAGGCGAGACATGGCGGATGCAGGAGCTGGGTGAGTTTGTAGGCAAACCTTGGAGTGCGGCTGGAAGCGAAGCGCCACGCCGCTTTGGCATGGGGGTTTAGCGGCCGGGGCTGGGAAAGTAGCAGTTCGTCATACGCGCTCGACGGATGAGGGTTGGTCGAGGGTTTTTGCCGGACTGGGGATCGATTGGAAGATGGAAGTCCTTTCCGCATCTAAAAGCGGTGTCGCACTTCGTTTGCCACCGCACTCCAAGGTTTGCTCTCGACGGGCTTTAGCGATCTGTTCTCATCTTGATCATGCCGTCGATCCACTGGCCCCATGCTCCGGAGCATCGCTTGTCCGAACGTGGCACCTATCTGGTAACAGCGGCGACTTATCAAAAGCGGCATCATTTTGAGGGTTCGCAGCGCCTTGAAGTTCTCCATCGGGGGCTCCTCTCAGTTGCGAATGAGTTTGATTGGCACCTGGAAGCTTGGGCGGTGTTTTCGAACCATTATCATTTCATCGGTCATTCTCCTGGAAGCTCAGAGTCACTTCGCCCCATGCTGGCAAAGCTCCATGAACAAACAGCAAAATGGGTGAACCGACTCGATGAAACTCCAGGGCGGAAGGTCTGGCACAACTTTCGTGAAACGCTGTTGACCCATGAGCGCTCCTATCTGGCGCGGCTCAATTATGTGCATCGCAATGCCGTCAAGCATGGGTTGGTTCTGACGGCCAGCGCTTATCCTTGGTGCTCCGCAGGTTGGTTTGAGAGAACGGCAAGTCAGGCGCAGGTGAAAACGGTCTATAGTTTTCGGACTGATCGGCTGAACGTGGGAGATGATTTCACGCCATCGCAAGACTGGTAACCTTGGAGTGCGGCGGGAAGTGAAACGCCACGCCGCTTTGGCATGCGGGATGGGCTTTCGGACGCTCAATTGGATCCGTCCGTATCACGCGGACAATCGTGGAGGAGATCGAGGGATTGAGACGGACTGGGGATCGATTGGAGGATGGAAGTCGTTTCCGCATCTGAAAGCGGTGTCGCACTGCGTTTGCCACCGCACTCCAAGGTATAAAAAAGAGGCGGGC
>JAIYDT010000261.1 GCA_027487355.1 Verrucomicrobiaceae bacterium | reverse complement strand
TTCAACTTCACGCGACACTTCCTGCCGATGAAGGCCTTTGGCTTGGCCAGCACCTTGGCGACCGACCCATCACCCTTGAGGATGAAATAGGAAAGCTCCTCCCCCGCCTGGGACTTCATGAGCCAGTGGGCATAGTCGCCCTGTTCGATGCCGGTGAAGGTGCCAGTCGCCACCTTCGCCTCTGCCGCCGCAGGTTTGTCAGGCGGGGCGTCCTTGCCTTTGAAGGCTGCCACAAAGTGTTCAAAGCTGGAGGTCAGCCGCGTCGCTTCGGAAACGAAGTCCGGGTCCTTCGGAGCGACTTCCTCTCGTTCGCTGCTCAACCATTTGAAGAGCTTGCCCTCCTTGAAATAAAAGCGGTTCTCGACTCGATGTGGTGCCTTTCCCTCCTTCGGTCCCGGGGCCTTGTAGTGACTGAAAACAAAGAGCGGTTTCCCATTTTCGAGATAGTAGTCCTCGCTGCCATCGCCGTCCTCGCCGGGAACGGTCACGAGAATCTTCTTCAGTTCGTCGCCGTCCTTCCAGCCCATCAATTCGAAGTTAAGTTCGTCCTCCTTGTAGGTCACCTTGACCGACCTCAGGGACTTCTCCTGGGCATTGATCGCCGCATAGACCTCGCGATGGTGAGCGGTTTCCTCCTGGGCCTTCAGGCCTTGGGATGAGAGGAGCAGGACGAGAGACAAGAGGCTGGCCTTCATATTTCAGAAGCCTTCCAGACTTCGCCGGAGTCCACAAGGACCGAAGAGGACATCAGAAAACCATCATCTTTCCGAAGATCAGCACCAGCAGGAGCACCAGCGCCGTCACCCACCAGTACCAGGCGATGCCGATCCGGCGGTGAGGCGCCTTGCCGAACTCGCGGGCAACAAATTCATCGTAGTCGAAATCCTCGTCCGGGAGGTCGAGCGCGTCGTAGGTCTCGTCCTGCTGCCAGGATTTTCGAGCCGGCTTCTTCTTCGCCTTCGGCGGCTTGCTGCACTTCGGGCAGCCGCGGGGTCCGATCTGGACTTCGTTGCCACAACCGGGGCAAAGGTAGGAATCGAGCTTCATGCGAATGGATCGGATTTCTCCACGACGCCCATTTCTTGCATTGTCCACTCGAACTGCCAAGACTCCGGCCATCATTTTCCACTGAATCCCCTGCACCTCATTCGGTCCATGACATCTTCCCGAAACACCCTCCTCACCGCCGCACTTCTGGCCAGCCTTTTGGCAGTGGCAGAGGCCGAACCATACTCCTTCGATCTCCTCCGCGAAAAAGCCCGCGCCCTGGCCGCGAAGCCCTTTGCCCCAGGGAAAAACACCCTCGCCAGCTACTGGGCAAACCTGACCTACGACCAGCATCGTGACATCCGATTCAAGATGGAGTCCGGCCTGTGGTGGAATCAATCGCCCTTCTCGATCGACTTCTTCCATCCCGGTTGGACCGCCAAGAAGACGGTCTCGGTTTCCGAAGTGGCCGATGGAATCTCGAAGCCTCTGGCATTTGATCAGAGCCTTTTCGATTACGGGAAGCAGGTGGTCCCCAAAGGCACACCTCCCCCGCCCGGCTATGCCGGTTGGCGGGCGCGGACGCATCTCAACTCGGAGAAGTACATGGACGAGTTTCTGGTCTTCCTCGGTGCCAGTTATTTCCGCTCGATCCCGGCGAACTCGCCTTATGGGCTCTCCGCCCGCGGACTTTCGATCAACAGCGGCCTGCCGGGTGTGCCTGAGGAGTTTCCAGACTTCACCGAGTTCCATCTTGAAAAACCGACGAAGGACGCAAAGTCGCTGAAGGCTTCCGCCCTGCTCAATGGTGAAAGCGTCGCTGGAGCCTACCAGTTCACCGTCACGCCGGGTGAGGAGACCGTGATGGACATTGAGGCGGAGATCACCCTCAGACGGCCGGTCCAACAGCTCGGACTGGCACCGTTTTCCTCGATGTACTGGTTCGGCGAAGGCACCCATCCCAAGCCCTATGACTTCCGTCCGGAGGTGCACGACAGCGACGGATTCCAGATGGAACTCGGATCGGGAAACCTCCACTACCGCCCGTTGGAGCACACCAAGGATCAGTTCCGCCACTGCGTCTTCACCATGGAGAAGCCCCGCTCATGGTCACTGTTGCAACGTGACCGCTCGTTCTCCTCGTATCAGGATGTCGAGGCCGCCTATCACAACCGGCCGAGCGTGAGGGTCGAGCCCGTCGAAGGCTTCGATCTCGGCAAGCTTCATCTCATCGAGATGCCCACCACCGATGAGACCAACGACAACGTCATCCTCGTCTGGGAACCCCAACCCAGCCTCGTGGTCGGCAAGCCCTTCCGCTTCCATTATCGCCTCCGCTGGATGCGCGATCCCAAGCCGTCCGGACTCTTCACCGTGCGGGCCACGCGATCCGGAAATCCCGTCCAGAAACCGGACGAGGTGCTGATGGCGATCGATTTCGCAAAGCCCCTTCAACCCGAGAAAAAGGTCGGTGATCCGAAGTGGGATGACATCACCAAGCTCAAGCCCGTGGTCACCGTCAACAACCCGGCCGTGAAGCTCCTCCACGTGGGCCTTTCCGACATGAGCATGCCGAACGTGGATGACCTCCCGGCCGGTCTTGGTCGCAGCCCGGATGTGCACATGCCGCAGGTGCTGCGGGCCTTCTTCGTGCTCGATCCGACCAAGGCCGTCAACGACATCGACATGACCTGCGAGCTTCAGGACGAGACCGGCAAGGTCGTTTCGGAGCGCTGGGTCTATCTCTGGAAGCGCAGCCATTGATTCCCACAACTCCCCAAACGAGATGGCAGGATTGAAAACTCGACTCAAGCGGATCCCGGTTCTCGGACCGGCATCGGTCTGGCTGAGTTCGCGCCTCAAGGGGACCTGGGTTGCCGATCCGAGGAACTGGCTGCCCGTCCTGCTCCCCGAGCCGGACGCCCAGATCGTCCAGATTGGGTCGAACGATGGTCGGACCGACGATCCGATCCACAAGCTGCTGTTGGAAAGGAAAGGATGGAAGGCGCTGTTTGTCGAACCGGTGCCCTATCTCTTCGAGCGACTGACCCGCAGCCACGCACCCGATGCCAGGTTCCGATATGAGAATGCCGCGATCAATGATGGCAGCAGCGCGCATTTCCACTGGGTGGACGAAAGCGCCAGGCAGCAGTTGCCGGATCTGCCGGAGTGGTATGACCAGCTTGGCTCCTTCGACCGCCAGCATATCCTGAAGCACCTCGATGGAATCCTGGAGCCGCACATAGTTTCCAAGGAAGTCAACGGCATCACCCTCGGAGATCTCTTCGTGAAGCATGGGATCGTGAAGCTCGACCTGCTTCACATCGACACCGAAGGATATGATTACAAGGTGCTGTCCCAACTGGATCTAAGCCGCCATCAGCCATCCGTGATCCTGTTCGAGCACAAGCATCTTCCCCTGCATGAACGGGCGGCCTCCATTCATCATCTTGCCGGACACTACGAGTTGTATGATCTCGGATCGGATTTCCTGGCAGTGAACCGGACAAGACTGCCGAAGTTCGCCCGCAAACTGGCGGCGCTCGAATCGAGAAAGGTGGTGGCATGAACATCCTCACCGTGATCACTCCCTCGCACGAGCGGCTCTATCGGGAGTTCTTCCTGAAGAACCTGCCGCAGGATGCAACGGTCCTTGAAAAGCATCTCCAAACCACCGGCAGCGGCACCTACCTGTCGAACGAATGGCAGGATGGCGTGACGGCCAAGCTCAGGTGGGCCTTGGAGCATCTCGATCAGTCCCAGGAAGGATCCTTGTTCGTCCTCAGCGACATCGACATCCTGCTTTATCCGTCCCTGTCAATGAGCGACCTCGCGGCCGAGATCAATCGTCCGGAGCTCGACATCGCCTTCCAGCGGGAGAGCGCCAGGTCCGACTGGCATGAAGTGAACACCGGCTTCTATGTCGCCCGCAATACGCCCTATGTCCGGGAGCTTCTCGCCAGGGCCCTGAAGCTCTGCGAAAGCAGCGAGACGAGAAACGATCAGACCGCGATCAACAGCATCCTCGATCCCGCGGATTTCAATGTCAGATGGGGCCTGCTTCCGACCCGCTACTACGCGCGATCACAGTGCTTTCCCCCGCCCCGAAACCTCGTTCTTCATCATGCCAACTGCACCCATTCGGTTGACCAGAAGATCACACAACTCCGGCGTGTGGAGGCATCCAACCACTCGAGTGTCGGAAGGCTGTTGCTGATCCTCTCCGAGGTCTGGGACTACTCGATTGACGGTCGCCTGTTCGGCCTCATCCGCCGCCGTCTGTTAGGAAAACGCTGACCCATCCCGCCTGGCGGATGGTGGCATCCATATTGCGATCGACCCTCAAGTCACTCCATCGGTTCACCATTCCACTCGCAGTCCGCCCTCGCGGAGGCCATGAGGTCGTAGTGGTTGCCGAGTGCTTGGGAACGCCTGGCCAACTCACGCAACTGCCGCACGCGCGCCGACAAGCCCAGGCGGTCATCGGGGTCGAAGTGGACACTGGTCGCCCGGAGGAAATCCCTGATCCTGCCCAGCCTGCCTGGTGCCAGAAGCATGCCAGCCAGAACCATGCGCGGCCAGGGATTCATCAGCCAGCCGTCAGGCATTCCAATGCCTGTTAGATAGGGCAGCGGGTCACGCGAGTCCAACAGGAACAGACCGCTGGTCGCGCGGGGATTGCACTCGATGACCGAAACCCGCTCCCTGCCGTCGATGAAGTCGAACGAGATCTGCCCGGTGAAGTTCAGTCGCTGGACCACGGACTCCGCAAAGGCCAGCAGATCGGCCCGCTCGACAGGCTCGAAGTAGTAACCGGTTCCTCCCCGGAAAGTGTGTTTCGGGATGTAGGCGGCATGCGCGGTGATCCTGCCCTGGACGGCGAGGCTGTAAGAGCAGACCGGAAGGCCCGCCTCGAAACGCTGGGCCAGCCAGGGATTTTGAACGGTCGGGGCCAGATGCCCGACCACCTCGCGCGGAGGTTCGATATGGACCTGGGAGGAGAACCTTGAAAAGGCGGCCTTCAGAACCCAGCCGTCCAACGAGCGCCCTGAGTGTTCATCGGCGAAGGCTTCCAGATCCGCCCGGCTTGCAAACTCATGGGTCTCAGGGGCCTGGATGGGAGAGTCGGCGAGGGTCCTGGTGAAGCTGGCGAATCGTCCCTTGTGATGTAGCAGTTCCAAGGTCTCCAGCGGTTCCGCCAAGAGTCGGGCCTTGCCATTGAAGATCCCTCGATGCCGCGCGAGGTAGAAGATCTCCTCACTGTTGGGAAGGATCCACTCCGCGCCGAAGTCCTCCGCTGCGGTTCGGACCGCGAGCGCGTAGGCCTTGGAATCCACTCGCGGCGAAGGCAGCGTCACGTAGCGGGAAAGATACCTCGAGGTCCGGCCCATGGGCCATTCCAGGGAATCCGCCCCCGCCACACGGTGGCCGGCACGCCCAAGCCGCCGAACCCAGTCCAGCGCGGCGGGCATTCTCAGGCCGGTGATCAAGAAGGAGGAACTCATCGACGTTGCGCCAACCACGATGGGTCGGACGGAAACTTTTCAAGCAAGGTCGTTCCAACGCGAGACGTTTCTGCATCTTCTTTCCATGACCCACTCCCTCCGACTCCAGGCCGTCGCACTGCTGATGATCACGCTCGGCACCGGCACGGCCTTCTCCGCCGAGCCTCAGGCCCCTTCAGGAAAGCGCTTCGATCTCACCGTCAGGGCCAGCAAGATCGATCCGACGGCGCGCGAGCATCCGGAAATTTCATTCACCTTCGGCACCGACGCGAAGCCGCAGGACCTGGAGCATGCCTGCGTTGACACCCGTGTGCCCGACCAGGGAAAACTCGTGATCTGGCTGATGGGCCACAACCAGGAACTCTTCGAGCACGTTTCCGGCTACGGCCTTCATGCGATCCAGGTCCATTACGCCAATGGCTGGTTCGGCAAGCTCTACTCCGGCAAGCCCCCGGCCGATGACCTTTTCCTTTCGAAAGTCCGGCTCGAAGCCGCCACCGGCGAGGATTTCAGTGAGTCGGTGAGCATCCCGAAGGCCGATGGCATCATGGAGCGCTCCTATCAGTTCGTGAAATGGCTGGACCGGGAGAATCCGGATGGGCGCTGGAAGCAGTTTCTAACAGATGATGGCAAGGGCCTTCGCTGGGACAAGGTGATCCTCTCCGGCATCTCGCATGGCTCGACGACCGCCGCCCGCATGGCCAAGCACGTCAAGGTGGATCGCGTGGTGATGTTTTCAGGACCGCGCGACCAGTTCGAGGTCTGGCAGAAGCTGCCATCCGCCACTCCGGAGAACCGCTACTTCGGCTTCTCCCATGTGCTCGATGATGGTTGGGTGGGCGACCACTACTGCCGCTCCTGGAGCCTGCTCGGACTGACCAAATTCGGTCCGATCGTGAACGTGGATTCCACCAAGCCTCCCTTCGGAAACACCCGCCGACTGACCAGCGAGGCGGATGTGAACCACGACGCCAAGCGCGCCCACGGTGCGGTGGTCCCAGGCAAGGGATCGCCAAAGGATCAGGCCGGGGCCTATCTTTATGAAAATGTCTGGCGATATCTCTTCACCCATCCCGTCGAGCAGACCGGCGAAGAAGTCGCTCCTGAGGGCGACTGTGTGATCGACCAGCGAAAGGACCTGCCATGACCCCCGTGGCGGCGGATTTCATTCGCCAAGCCTCATTTTCGATCCAATCCATGATTCCCATCAGCGACTTGCAACCATCATGAGGTAGATGGGCCTGGCGGATGAAATCCGCCGCCACGATCGCAGGCTAGTTCGGTGGCGGAATCGGAGGCAGTTCCCCGCTGCCATCGGGAAGTGGTAGGGGCTCCGGCAAGGGCGTCGGCTGGGCTCCTGCAATAGGCTTCTGCTTGCCGGCCTTTTGGTCCTCCTTTTCCTTCTTCGCCTTCTCGGCTTCCTTCCGCTCCTGGCGGCGGTCGTAGGCATCGATCGGAGCCGTCACCATTTTCTCACCCACGTAGTAGGTCCCTTCCACCACCGAGCCGACGATGGTGAACGGAGCCTTGATCAGCGCGCACGAGGAAAGCGGAAAAGTCAGCAGGATCGGGATGGCGTGACGGACTGTCATGGTTTCCCTCTGGATTAGGGAAACGATCGGCGCTCTGCCAACGAAAAAGCCCCGCATCGGGATCGACGCGGGGCTTTCGTGAATCATTCACCGATGAGGGATCAGTAGCGGTAGGCTTCCGGCTTGTAGGGGCCTTCCTGCTTCACGCCGATGTAGTCGGCCTGATCAGGGGTGAGCTTCGTGAGCTTGGCACCGATCTTCTCGAGGTGAAGTCGGGCGACTTCCTCGTCAAGATGCTTTGGCAGGACCATCACTTCACCGGCCTGATACTTGTCCTTGTTCTTCCAGAGGTCGATCTGGGCAAGGGTCTGGTTGGTGAAGGAGTTCGACATCACGAACGACGGATGGCCGGTGGCGCAGCCGAGGTTCACGAGACGGCCTTCGGCGAGCATGTAGAGGCTGTTTCCGGTCGGGAAGGTGTACTTGTCGACACCGGCCTTGATGTTGAGCTGCTTCACGCCGGGAGCGTTGTTGAGCTTGTCCACCTGGATCTCGTTGTCGAAGTGGCCGATGTTGCAGACGATAGCCTGGTCCTTCATCTTCTCCATGTGCTCAAGGCGGATGATGTCCTTGTTGCCGGTGGTGGTGACGTAGATGTCGCCCCAGCCGAGGGTGTCCTCGATGGTGAGCACGCGGTAACCTTCCATCGCAGCCTGGAGCGCGCAGATCGGATCGATTTCCGTGACGACGACCTGGGCACCCTGGCCGCGAAGGGCCTGGGCACAGCCCTTGCCGACATCGCCGTAGCCGCAGACGACCCCGACCTTGCCGGAAATCATCACGTCGGTGGCACGCTTGATGCCATCAACGAGCGACTCGCGGCAGCCGTAGAGGTTGTCGAACTTCGACTTGGTGACGGAGTCGTTCACGTTGATCGCAGGAACGAGCAGCGTGCCGGCCTTCGCCATCTGATAAAGGCGATGCACGCCGGTGGTGGTCTCTTCGGAGACACCCTTCCACTCCTTGACGATCTCGTGGAAGATGCCGGGCTGTTCGGCGTGGACCTTCTTGAGCAGATCCTTGATGACGGACTCCTCATGGCTTTCGGACGGGCCGTTGACCCAGTCGGAACCATTCTCGAGTTCGTAGCCCTTGTGGATGAGGAGGGTCGCGTCGCCACCGTCATCGACGATGAGCTGAGGTCCGAGGCCCTGTGGGTTCACAAGCGCCTTCCAGGTGCACCACCAATACTCCTCAAGCGTCTCGCCCTTCCAAGCATAGACCGGAATTTCACGGGCGGCGATGGCAGCGGCGGCGTGGTCCTGGGTGGAGAAAATGTTGCAGGAAACCCAGCGGACTTCGGCACCGAGATCGACGAGCGTCTCGATCAGCACGGCTGTCTGGATGGTCATGTGCAGCGAGCCCATGATGCGGACGCCTTCGAGCGGACGCTCCTTGCCATACTTGGCGCGGGTGGCCATGAGGCCAGGCATCTCGTGTTCGGCAATGTCGATTTCCTTGCGGCCAAATTCGGCAAGACTGATGTCACGGACTTTGAAATCCGTAAACGCGGCGGCCTTCTTGACCGGGGCTTCTGGTGTTAGAGTAGGCATCGTTTTCTTTGGGTGTGTGTATGAGTTAAGACGAGAGATACAAGACGCAAGACGGGAAGATTCAAGAGGTGGAGTTAGAAAAAGATGGAGAAAATGGCAGTCATAAAACCTCCGCCACCAAGACGTTTGCGAAGTCCTTCGATCATGGAGGAGATTTCACGAGCTTCTTGAATGAGTGGCATGACCGCTTCCATCGAGAAAAGCCCAGCCCGCTGGCCAATATAGAGCTGGGTGCGAAGCTCACCGGCAGAGCCTTTGGCGATCGCCAGAAAGCGGCGAAACTCCCGGTCACTCTCGCGTTCGGCTCCCTCCGCGATGTTGGAAGGAACCGAAATGCAGGACCGCGCCATCTGATCCTTCAGTGCGTAAAGTTTAACTGGCTCCAGCAACTCCAAAACCGATACAGCAAGACGGGAACTCCGTTTCCAAACTTCCAGATCTTCAAAATGATGATTGGACATGGCCTCTTCTTCTTGTGTCTTGTGTCTTCCGGTCTTGTGTCTTCAGCCGATGGCTTTCTGAAGAGCAGATGCCTTGCTGGTGGA
>JAIYDT010000329.1 GCA_027487355.1 Verrucomicrobiaceae bacterium | reverse complement strand
TCGGGCACGACGAAGAAGGCGCTTCCCTGGTCCGACGACTTGCAAAGGTTGAAGGCGACCATAGAGGAGCGCTCAGGGACGACCTTCAACTCCTGCCTGCTGAACCTTTATCACGACGGCAACGAAGGCATGGGCTGGCACAGCGACGACGAAAGGTCGATCGAGCGAAACAGTTGCATCGCCTCCGTCAGCCTCGGGGCGGAGCGGAAGTTTTCCTTCAAGCACAAGCGCAGCGGAGAAACGGTATCGGTCTTGTTAGAGACCGGCAGCCTGCTGCTGATGAAGGGCGAGACCCAGACCCACTGGCTGCACAGCCTGCCAAAGTCGAAGCAGGTCAAGGAACCCCGCATCAACCTGACGTTCCGACGGATGGTGGGTTAGTCCCAAACGTAGCGCTCATCAAAGTCCACCCGATGCTTCCGGTAAAAGCTGCGAAGCTCGTCCTGGAAGGTGGTTTTTCGATGATGCTCTTCCTGTCTGGCGATGTAGTCGCGAACGGATTCCAGATTCGAAACACTGACGGAAAACACGCCGTAGCCGCTTTGCCAGGAGAAGTCCTTCATGGCGGGCTCGCGGTCCTTGATCCAGATGCTTGAGGCCCGTTTCAGTTCCTTGACCCAATCGGATTGGGTGATGGTGCGGCTTTGTCGTGCGAGGATGTGGACATGGTCTTCGACACCACCGACCTGAATGGGAATGCAGCCGTGTTGATTCGAGATGCCTCCGAGCATGGCATGCATTTCCGACCGCAGGACTGGATCAGTGAGAAATGGATGCCGATCCTTCGTCGAGAAGACGAGATGAAGGTAAACAGCCGACAGGGATTGAGGCATGCTGTTAGACGGATACAACGCCGATGGCGTAGAATTCAAGAGGGATGATCATCCCGGGGTAGTCCGGATACGGACAACCCCGGGCTTTGGGAAATGACCCCGATGGGGTGAAGAGGTGGATTCCCGTGTCTTCTCCAAGACGAAAGCCTTGGGAAATGGCTCATACAAGCGATCGGAATCGGCCGCGATTCTTTACGCCATCGGCGTTGGATCCCAAAGCCCGGGGTTGCGCCAGCTACCCCGGGCTTACGACCCAAATGAATCTACCCGGAACGGGTTGCATCCGGGTGACGAGCTTTTCCACTCACACCGCCGCCAATCCCGAACGTACGAGCAGGGGCTCGAGTTCCGGATCGCGGCCCATGAAGCGGCGATAGAGTTCATCGACCGGAGCCGAGTTGCCCTTGCTGAGGATGTGCTCGCGGAAGGCGCGACCGGTCTCGGGATTCAGCACGCCTTCCTTCTGGAAGCGCGTGAAGGCATCGGCATCCAGCACCTCGGCCCACTTGTAGGAGTAGTAGCCGGCGGCGTATCCGGTGGGGCTGCTGAAAAGGTGGCCGAAGCGACGCGCCATCGAGGCTCCATCGGTCTTCAGCGGCGTGCGGTAGTCGGCGAGGATTTCGCGATCCACTTCATCGAGGTCACGCCCGAGATAGCGGTCGAGGTGGATGTGGAGTTCGAGATCGAGTTTTCCAAACGCGAGCTGCCGGATGAAGGTGGTGGCGCTCATGTAGTTCTCTGCCGCCTTCATTTTTCCATAGAGCTCGGAAGGGATCGGCTCGCCGGTGTCGGTGTGGCGGGCGAAGAGATCGAGTGATTCGCGGTCCCAGCAGAAGTTCTCCATGATCTGCGAGGGCAGCTCGACGAAGTCCCAGGGGACGTTGGTGCCGGCGAGCGACTTGACCGTCACCTCGCTGAGAAGACCGTGAAGCAGGTGGCCGAACTCGTGGAAGACGGTCTCGACCTCGCCATGCGTGAGGAGCGCGGGCTTGCCATCGATCGGCGGCGACATGTTGCCGGTGATCAATCCGAGGTGCGGCTCAGTGGGGCCGCCGGTGTGGAGGCAGTTCATCCAGGCTCCGCCGCGCTTGGATTCACGCGGGTGCCAGTCGGCGTAGAAGGAGCCGAGATGGCGGCCGGTGGCGCTGTCGTGGATGTCGTAGAAGGTGACCTCCGGATGCCAGACCTCGATGGCGTCCTCGGGGGCATCGGCCGGTCTTTTACCACGTTCATAGTAGACCGCGTCGCGCTGCTGGATCGAGATGCCGAAGAGCCGTGACGAAAGCTCGAACATGCCGGCCATGACGCCCTCGACCGGGAAATACGGACGCAGCGCCTCGTCATCGAGGTCGAAGCATTCCTTGCGCTGGCGTTCGGCCCAGTAGCCCACTTCCCAGGGCTGGAAATCCTCGATGTCGGTCTTGGTAGCACCGGCCTTGTAAACCCGCAGTTGCTTGTATTCGGAGATGAAGGCGGCGTGGACGCGGGCGTGAAGGTCCTCGGTGAAACGCAGCGCGGTCTTTCCATCGCGGGCCATGCGGCGCTGGAGGGTGAGGTCGGCGAAATGATCGTGACCAAGGATGTTGGCCTTTTCGCGACGGAGCTCGAGGATCTTCCAGACGCGGGCGGTGTTGTCATGCTCACCGCTGGCTCCGATCGTCTGCGAGGCCTCCCAGACCTGGCGGCGAAGATCATCGTCGTCCGCATACTGCATCACCGGCATCATCGAGGGCCCCTGAAGCGTGAAGCGCCAGGCGGACTTTTCCTCGGTGGCAAAGCCCTTTGCCTTCGCATTCGCCAGCGCGGCGGCCTTGGCGGAATCCGGCAGACCGGCGAGGCGGGATTCATCCTCGATTACCAGCTCCCAGGCATTGGTGGAGTCGAGGACGTGCTCGGAGTACTCCTGCGTGAGCTTCGAAAGCTCGGCCTCGATCTCGGAGATGCGGGCCTTCTGGTCCGGTGGCAGGTCGGCTCCGGACTGCATGAAATCGTGCATCGTTTCCTCAACAAAGCGCTGCTGCACCGGATCGAGCGATTTCACCGCCTCGCTGCGGCCGAAGGCTTTCAGCACCGTCCAAAGGCGGTCGTCGAGGGCGATCGAGGAGTAGAAGTTGGAAACGTCCGGCAGCATCGCGTTGAGCGCGGCGCGCTGGGCGGGTTCGTCGCAGACCGAATCGAGGTGGTTCAGCAGACCCCAGCCGCGACCGAGGGGCTCGGTGGCCTTTTCGAGAGCGGCGAAGGTGTTTTCGAAGGTCAGCGCCTCCGGATCGGCGGTGCGGACGGCTTCCAGGGAGGACTCGGCGAGAGCGAGCGCATGACGGATGTCCGGCTCGACGGCCTCGGGTGTCAGGGTCGACCAACGGACGTGGAAGCGGGTATCGAGGAACGGATGCATGACGGATTGAAAGAGAACGGCGCTTTTTTGAAGGGATCGGCGGGAAATGGAAGAAGGGATCGGAAAAAAGAAATCGAGAACATCGGGCCGCAAGGGCCGTGTTTGGGCTTTGGTCCCACGGGTTGATCAAAATTCCCAAATTCCGAGGTGGCAAAAATCTGCGGAATCGCCAAGTAATGAGTGCCATGGAATATCTGAATCCTTACTCGTCCGGAGCAGTTTCTGATTATGGAGCTGACACACGCGCGGAGTTCATCCGCAAGACCTACTGGCATCTTGCCGGTGCGATCGGCTTGTTCGCCCTGCTTGAGACCCTCCTGATCCAGCTTGGGGCAGGACATGCAGTACTGATGATGCTCGGATCATCCAGATACGGATGGCTGATGGTGATGGGGGCTTTCATGGCGGTCGGCTGGATCGCGGACAAATGGGCCCGCAGCGCCACTTCGGCCCCGATGCAGTATGCCGGGCTGGGTCTCTACGTGGTCGCGGAATCCTTGATCTTCCTGCCGCTGATCGCGATGGCCCCGATCGTTTCCGGAGACCCGCTGGTGATCGGGAAAGCCGCCGTGGTGACCGGGGCCCTGGTGCTCGGGCTCACGACGATCGCTTTCACCACTCGGAAAGATTTCAGCTTCCTGGGTGCCTTCATCAAGCTGGCGAGCATCGTAGCGCTCGGTGTCATCGTGGCTTCATTTTTCCTGCCGATCACGCTCGGGTTCTGGTTCTCGGCGGCGATGGTGCTGCTTGCCGGTGGCTGTGTGCTTTACCAGACCAGCGGGGTGATCCACCACTACCAGCCCGGCCAGCATGTGGCGGCGGCACTGGGGCTTTTCGCCAGCGTGGCACTGATGTTCTGGTACATCCTGCGGATGTTCATGCGCCGCTGATCCTCGGGGAAATCCGAATCACTCTTCGGGGCCGGTCGTTTCAAAGCGACCGGCCTCTTTGTTTTTGCGGACCTTTCCTGCGGGAAAAATCGTGCCGTTCATCGCGAGGTAGGTGCCTGGAGGCAGCGATTGCACGGCACCGAGGGCGAGACCGAGATTGAAGGTGGCATCGGTGGTGCGGAAGCGGGCGGGCGCGAGGGCTCCGGTGAGGACGATGGTTTTCCCCGGAATGCCGGAGAGAAACTCAGCGGTCTCGGCCATGGTGTCGGTGCCGTGGGTGATGAGGATGCGTGACTCCGGCTCGCGTTCACAGGCCTCGCGGATCGTTTGCCGGTCGGCGTCGGTCAGCTCCAGGCTGTCTTTTCTCAGAAGCGAAATCAGCCTCCAGGGCAGGGTCACGACGGACTCGTGGAAGACCATCGGCAGCATCGGGTCGCCGATCTCATACTTGGAGGTGGCGTCGAAATAGACCTTGTCGATGGTCCCGCCGGTGGTGAGGACGAGCAGGCTCATTTGGTGAAATAGCCGCGCTGTTTTTCGGAAATCCGCATGGCGAGCAGCTCCATCACCGCGAGCATGTCCTCCCAGACCTTGCGCTTGTCGTCGTTTCCGGAGGTGCCGCGCAGCAGGTAGCTCGGGTGGTAGGTCACGCGCACCGGCACTCCGGCGAACTCATGCCAGGAGCCACGCAGCTTCGCCACGGCGTCGTCGCGATTGAGCAGGCCCTTGGCAGCGGTGCCGCCGAGCGCGATGATGCAGCTCGGTTTCACGACCGACACCTCGGCGCGGATGAAAGGCAGGCAGCTCGCCATTTCCTCGTCGTTCGGCGGACGGTTGTTGGTCGTCTGGCCAGGCATCGACGGCCGGAACTTGACGATGTTGGAAATGTAAACCTGCTCGCGGGCCAGGCCCATGGCCTTGAGGATGTCGGTGAGTTTCTGCCCGGCGGGACCGACGAAGGGCTCCTTCTGGCGCTCCTCTTGATAGCCCGGAGCCTCGCCGACCAGCATGATCTCGGCCTCGGGATTTCCAACGGAAAAGACCATCGTGTTGCGCAGCGTGCCCAGCGAAAGCGCCGGGGCCCAGGTCTCCGCCTGGCGGCGCAGCGAGTCGATCTGCTCAGCGGGCGTGTATCCCTCGATGCGGAGTTCAGAAGTGGCGGCGCTCGGCTTCGGCGCAGGCACGGCGGCAAGGGAAATGCCAGTGCGCTCGGAAGCGACACGGGCAGCGGGAGCGGCGGTGGCAGGCGCTGCTCCAGCCGGCCGTTTCGAGCGGGCATTCAGCTCGCGCAGGACCTGACGCGACTCCTCGTCAAGGTGGACATGCGTGATGCCCCGCGCCTCTTCACTGCGGAGGAAATCAAT
>JAIYDT010000359.1 GCA_027487355.1 Verrucomicrobiaceae bacterium | reverse complement strand
TCGATTCCAGCGTTTTCCAGCAGCCATGAACGGACAGTGACCGTTTCAGAAGCAGCGGAAAAGCGGGAAATGGCTTGTCACGACGGCTCAACCTGGCCAGGTGATATTGCCAGTCATGAATACTCCGACTGAGCAATCTGTCATCGAAGCTGACCCCGCCGCCGCTTTTGCCACTGCTCTATCGCTGTGGGGATCGTGCAAGGCCCAAGCCGAGGCTGATTCCACCATGAACTTGAGCGAGGCCTACCATGGCATGGATCAATTCATGCGTGTCGTCGTGGAGATCGGCAATCGCTTTGAGACGTGGGCTTGCCAGTATGTCGATTTCAACTCGCTCAACGACGTTTGGACATACCTGCTGGAAGACAGATTCGGAGACTCCTGCCTGAAAATTCTGCAACCAGAAGATTTGGCTGGCTTCAATGACGACGACTGTTTGCGGGTCGCCCTGGATCTGAAGCTCCCTGTGGTCGCTGATGGCCAGCTTCCAGTGCCTGTCGATGAACAGGCTCCTCTTCCGACGAATGATGGAGGATTTGCAGCCCTGCGAATCCAGACAGTTCGGGATCTGATCGAAGAGAATGAAAGCGAGGCCTTCGTGCTCGGTGACGAGCCATTTGATGAAAACTTTGAGTCTCCCTACTTCGCGCTTTATGGAGTCGGCACTGATGGAATGGTAGAGCACATTGCTTCACGTCGAACGTACGCTGATGCGATCAAGCTCGCCCGCAATCTCATTCCGGTGATTGAGCTTCCGGATAAGCCGAAGCCGACCTTTACCGGTTCACCCGCCCCCGGATCCGGGACATGACCTCGGAGCGCTTTTCGGGGGTGAAGACGTCCATCCCTGGAGGATGGAGCGTTGAACATCGAACGTCCAACATCGAACGTTGAAGGGAAGAGATTTGAATGACGATTGTTGATTTTTGAATGAAGACGCGGGGGCGCTCGCAGCCGCAGTCTTTGATCCATGATCTACCATCCCCGATCACCCCCAGTCTCGCGCTCACTCTCCACTTCTCACTTCTCACTTCTCACTTCTCACTTCTCACTTCTCACTTCTCACTTCTCACCGATCACTTCTCACTTTTCACCGATCACCGATGCTCTTCCTGGCCACTGGCCCCTCTCTTCGAGGAAGACCCGGAGCAAGATGCGCCGGAGACGGACTGGAGCGGGACGCATCCAGCCACGGTGATCGCTGAGCTTCCGGGATTTTCGGAATTGCGCTAGCGATGCGGGTGGCGCAAGATTCGGCCATCGTGAGTTCCAAAAAAAACCGGGAGAAAGCGCCAATCCCCACGACGACGGAGAAGTCCGGCGGTGTGCGGGTGATTCGCTTGCTGCCTTCGAGGAGCGACTACGAGTGCTTTGTGAACACGACTGCGCTTGCCATGGGACGGACCGTCTCGCCTGCATCCGCGCGCAAGCCGAACACGCGCTTGCTGTCGCTGCTGAACTTGGGTGCCTGATCGAACCGGGTTGCTCGTGGACGGAGTTCATTGCCCTATGCGATGACCCAACACTGGGCACCGAGCACATGGTGGAACTGGACGAACGATCCGGACTTGTTGGCAAAACCACGATACCTCCCGCCTTCGGCCTGATCCCGCAGGTCAAAAGCCATGCACTGGCCGTGCTGGATCCGGCTTCCAAGGCTCCACGTGAAAGGTCCGCCATTGAGTTTCTACCCGCGACGCCAATGGAATACCTTTCCAGGTGGGCTGCCTGCAACGAGTGCTTCGGGGACGCGGTCCGTCTGGTTTCGGTCATCCGTTGGAGCGACGGAGCAGTGTCCTTCGGCATCACCCAGCCTCAGTACCACGGAGTCCCCGCCGAACCTCGGGAAATCGAGCATTTTTTTACCGAATCGGGATGGACGCGATTGAAGGACCCTTCCGGTCATGCTGTGTTTTTCAACTATGCCTTCGACATCCTCGCGATCGATGCCGAAACCCGAAACTGCTACCTCAATGAAGGTGGTTTGCAACCGTTTGATGTGATCCTATGCCGGCCTGATGAGAGGATGGATGCCTATCTGGGGATTTATCCGTGATGGAAATGGAGGGAGGAAAACGAACATCGAAGGGAGAGGTGAATGACGAATGAGGAGTTTCCGAATGACGAAATCTCCAATCTCCAATCCCCAATCCTCTTCATGACCCCTGACCACTCTCTTCGAGGAAGACCCGGAGCAAGATGCGCCGGAGACGGACTGGAGCGGGACGCATCCAGCCACGGTGATCCCTGATCCCCGCCCAGAGACCTGAAATCGGCTCGACTCCAGGGGGATCACGTGCGATGACTGCGCCATGAGCGAGACGATCACACTTGGCCGGTCCGGGCGCCTGGTGCTGCCGAAATCCCTGAGGGATCGGCTGAAACTGGCGGAAGGATCCTGCCTCGATCTGGAAGTGGATGGCAGCGTGATCCACCTGCGAGCCAGTGAGGAGAAGTCCGTGAAACTGGTGAAGGCCGGCGGGCTGTTGGTGGCGACGGGTTTCCCCAAGCAGGCCGACATTGCCAAGGCGGTCCGGGCGGAGCGGACGGGACGCGAGGGCGTTCTGGCGGAACCAGCCAAGCGCACCAGAAAG
>JAIYDT010000085.1 GCA_027487355.1 Verrucomicrobiaceae bacterium | reverse complement strand
GACATAGGCCTTGGCGAGTTGCTCGGCGGTGAAGCCGGCGTCGGTGATCAGGTCTTCGCCGAGGGCGAGCACGGCCTTGATGGCTCCGGAATCGAGACCGCTGCGGATCGAGCTGAGTTTTCCAGAGGGATCCGGAGTGCCGAGGACGAGAGAGGCTCCGGTGGTGTTCGGGTTGCGGTCGGAAGCGACTAGCAGATGGTCAGCCTCTCCGGTGCGAGGGACGATCGAGACGTTGGCAGTGCCCAGCTCGGCGGCGAGCGCACGAACCAGGAAAAGCTCCTCATTGGTCATGCGACCGGAAGCGACGATGGCGATTTCATGCGCGCTGAAGGTCTTGAGCTTGGCCGCAGCGGAGGTAATGGCCTCTTTCCAAGAAACCGACTCGTGGTGGCTGCCTGATTTGGCGAGAGGCTCGGTCAGGCGGGCGTCGGAATCGAGCGCGTGGAAGGTCAAACGATGCGAGTCCGGCATCCAGGTCGAGTTCACCTCGTCGTTCTGACGTGGGGTGATGCGGTGGATTTTGCTCTCGCGGGTCCAGACGACGATGTTCGTGCCGGTGCCGCAGTTGACGTCGATGGTCTTCGTTTCCTTGAGGAACCAGACACGCATCTGAAAACGGAAGTCGTTGGAGGTCAGCGCGCCAACCGGGCAGATGTCGACGGTGTTGAGCGAGTAATTCGAATCCAGCAGGCGACCCGGATGCACCGTGAGGGTGGTGTGGGTGCCGCGCTGGGTGAAGCCGAGGACCGGATCTCCGGCGACCTCGTCCATGAAGCGGATGCAGCGGCTGCACATGATGCAGCGCTCGTCGTCGAGGCGGACACGCGGGCCGATCTCGACGTTTTTCGGCTTCTTCACCTTCATGTCCACGAAGCGCGAGGCTCCGCGACCGTGTTCGACGGAAAACTCCTGGAGTCGGCACTCGCCGGCCTGGTCACAGATCGGGCAGTCGAGCGGGTGGTTGATGAGGAGGAACTCCATCACGCCCTCGCGACATTTTTCGACCAGTTCGCCGCTGGTGCGGATGCCCATGTTCTCAGAAACCGTGTTGGCGCAGGCGATCACCGGGCGCGGGATCCAGCCGATCGGCTCGTAGCCGGCCTCGTCGCGCTGCGGCTCCTGGCCGGGGGCCGGGCGGGGGGGCATGCCCATCTGCACGAGGCACATGCGGCAGTTTCCAGGGGAGGAAAGCTTGGGGTGGTAGCAGTAGTGCGGAACTTCCACGCTCGCCTGACGGCAGGCCTCGATCATCCGGGTTCCCTTGGGGAACTGGTGCCAGACGCCGTCAATTTGCACGTTCACCAGGCCTTTTTCGGCGGCCAGGTCTTTTGGGAGCTTCAATTCCGCAGTCGCCGAAGGTGTCTCGCTCATGGCTGGGATGGGGTCCGGACAGCGATGCACGTGCCACCCGGGAAATTTCGGGCGGACTATGTGCGGGCTGTCATTTCCGGGCAAGCGCACTTTGTGAAAAGTTTCACAAGGGGCCACCAGGGGACGAAAAAGCCGGGAACCACGAGGGTGCCCGGCTTTTCGGAAAAGCTCGGCTCGCCGGAAATCAGGCGCGACCGAGGTAGCTGTTGTCCTCGCACTTCACGTTGATCTTCTCGCCAACGTTGATGAAAAGCGGCACCTGGACGACCAGGCCGGTTTCCATGATGGCGGGCTTGTAAACGTTGTTGGCGGAGTCGCCCTTCACGCCGTCCGAGGACTCGGTGACGGTCATGACCATCGAGGCCGGGAGATCGATCGTGGCGACGCTCCCGTCGGTGAAGAGCAGCGAGTAAATGTGGCCTTCGATGAGGTAGTCCTTCACCGGCTCGATGATGTCCTCGTAAACGGTGGCGTCCTCGTAGGTTTCCGGATTGAGGAAATGGTAGCCGCTGCTGTCCTTGTAGGAGTATTCATGCGGAATGCGCTCAAGCAGAACGCCTTCCAGCGATTCGTTCGAGGTCATCCGGAGGTTGAAGACCTTCTTGGTGGCGACGCTGCGGATCGACATCTGCACGTAGGAAGCCATGCGCGGAGGGGTCTTCAGCTCGTGGCTGAAAACGATGCAGACTTCGTTGTTGTGACGGACGGCGTGTCCCTTGCGGAGGTTGATGACGGGCGTGGAGGCCATAAGCAGGCGGCGGAAATAGGCGGCGGGAGGAGGGGAAGCAAGCCGGAAGTGATTTGGGCTTTGAAGGATCTGAGGCTTTTAGGTTCACTGAACTAGGCAATTTGCCCAATCGCGGTAACACGGCCTCCCAGAGGCGGTTCTGCCATTCACCAAGACGAGTCCTGAAGAAAGATCTCGTTACCCTTCCTTGCTAGGAGCCGCTCCGAGCCCGGCTTGATCTCGTAGTAGGGTTCGTCGAAATCCATTGGTGGACGCCACCACAGAGCCTCTCCAAGAAGCTGCCAGCCGATCGGTTTGGGCTCAAGTTTGGCGAGTGGCTCGGTGGTCTTCGAAGTGAGCCCGAGAATCGCGGCAAGGTCAGGAAAGGAAACCTGTTTCAGTCGTCCATGAACGACCCATACGCCATCTCCAAATTCGTCGGTGTCGCTTCGATAGGAATGATCGGCTTCGACTGATCTGAGGAACTGGTTTTGGGGAAGACTCCATTTCCAAGCGATCCTGGCCAGGTTCAAGACTGCCAGAATCCCCAACGCGACAAGAACAGCTCTCTTCATTCGCGGTGGAGATCGCTGTCAAGCGGCGTTCCGTGAGGAACAGCTGCAAGGAAGTTCTCAAAATCCAGGCGAGATCCCAGTTCAGCTTCACGCCGCAAGTAATCCAACGTCATCAGCGCTGCCATTTTCTCAGCCGCTGCACTCGCAAGAAATTGATCGACTGAATAGCCCTCCTTCTCGGCAAGGGCCTTGATGCTCCGGTGAAGGGAATCAGGGAATTGGACGGTGAGCGCGTTCATGGCGTGGATTTCCTGTTGATGATCGCTAAAAAGTTCCGAGGGGTGATGGCATTGATCCCGAGCTGCTCGGAACCTTTGAAGTCCTTTGTGTTGTGGGTCACAATGTAGGCACATTCAGCAGCGAAGGCGAGTTCAAGAATCATATCGTCGTCAGGATCAGGAAGAAAAGGCCTCCAAATGAAGAAAACATCCTGAAGGTGTGATTGGCTGGCGAGAAAGCGCAAGAAACGAAGTGAGTCAGTGGAAGTCTGACCAGGTGGAAGATGTTCCGGACGGCTGAGAACGTCCTGCCACTCGGAGCAAAGGCCAACTGACAGGCAGATTTAAAAACTCTGTGAGGGAATCATCGAAACCAAGGCGAAGCTCGCACCGTCCCGTGAACGGGTTGCTGCCACAAGAACGGATGTGTCGAAAACCACTCGCACCTGCTGAAGGATATGTTCATCTTTTCGCGGATTTGCAAGGATCGTCCGTGTGTCCGGGGATCTTCGATTCAGCTACGCCGTGGCCGATTGTGAATCTGACAGGGCGCTTGACCTCTGATGGATCGCCTCAATCCGCGTCGGCATCGGCAGGGCGTCAGAATCGAGCCCGCCTCGACTTGCTGGAGCAAGTTTCCAGCCTCAGGGAAATCGGAATCCTTGTTTGCCCTAGCCAGCAGGGCCATCGCCTTCACTCTTGCTCGATTGTCGGAGGGCGATTCCAGCAAGCAAACGGCAAGCAGGTACATGGCCTCTTCCTGTTGCCACTGGCTGATCCACTTTGATTGCATGGCCCGCTCGAAGGCGATTCGTGCTTCTCTGAGATTTCTGCGGACTCCGATGCCGTGCATGAGGCAATATCCAATGTCAACGAAGGCATCCCCCTTGAACTCTGACTCCGCCAATCGCTTCCACCAGAAAAACGCACGGCGGAGATTGCCTGCGTCGCGATAGATCAGAGGGATGTTTGAATGAGCGCATGCGTCTCCAGCGCGTGCAGCTTCCTTCAAGATTTTGAGGGGTGGAAGCTTGGCTCGTGCGATGCCTTTTTGCCGGATGGTCATTTTCCTTCGGAATACAACCCTTGGGGATGCAGAGGGTTCAACCTCGATGTTCAGAATGAGCAGGAAGTGGTGAAACAGTCATTGCAACCCGTTACAAGCCTGAGCTGGAGGAGTGGACGCAAGTCGTCATTGGACAGTCGTCATTTCTTCCTCACCCCAGCATCACAGCGGCTTTCCTCGTCGCCTTGGCCAGGGCTTCGACGTCTTCCATCGTGTTGTAGAGGGCGAATGAGGCCCGCGTGGTGCCGGTCATGCCGAAGCGGGCCATGAGCGGTTGGCAGCAATGGTGACCAGTGCGGACGGCGATGCCCATCTGATCGAGCAGGGTGCCGAGGTCGTAGTGGTGGATGCCCTTGATCGAAAATGAGAGGGCCCCGGCGCGATCGGACGGGCCGTAGAAATGGATGCCGTGGATCTCCGCGAGGGCGGCTTCCGCCGCGCGGATCAGGTGGTTTTCGTGGTCGTGGATGGCTTCGATGCCGATCGAGTTCACATAGTCCAGCGCGGCTCCGAGGGCGATGGTGCCCTCGATGTTCGGCGTGCCGGCTTCGAACTTGAAGGGCAGGTCGTTGTAGGTGGTTTTCGCGAAAGTGACCTCCTTGATCATCTCGCCGCCACCGCGATAGGGCGGGATGGCCTCAAGGATTTCGCGTTTTCCCCAAAGGGCCCCGATGCCGGTGGGCGCATAGACCTTGTGGCCGGAAAAGGCGAGAAAGTCTGCCCCGATGGCCTGCACGTCGATCTCGAGATGAGGTGTCGCCTGGGCCGCATCGATCAGCACCAGCGCCCCCGCCGCCTTGGCCTTGGCAGTCATCTCGACGACTGGATTGACCGTGCCGAAGGCGTTTGAAATCCAGTTGAAGGCCACGAGTTTCGGACTCTTCTCCAACAGGGTGGCATAGGCGTCCTGATCAAGCGAGCCATCCTCGTGGCAGGGAATGATTTCCAGGGTGGCTCCGGTGAGTTCGCAAAGCATCTGCCACGGCACGATGTTCGAGTGATGCTCCAAGGT
>JAIYDT010000348.1 GCA_027487355.1 Verrucomicrobiaceae bacterium | reverse complement strand
TGGAGGCCATCGCCCGACAGGATTCGTTCGTTGTGATTTGTGGCAGTGAGTCATTTGATTCCCCTGCTCCCTCGCCCGGCGCGATGAAGGACTCGCGGACGGCCTTGAAGCCCGGCCAGGCCCTCGATCCTCAGAACCTAGCGAAATCCCTTGCAGACCATGGTTACGAGCGCGTCCCGACTGTGGCGGGCCGTGGACAGTTCGCCGTTCGAGGCGGCATCATCGATCTCTTCGCCTGGCAGGCCGCGAAGCCCCTGCGGCTGGAGTTTTTCGATACCGAACTGGAGTCGCTGCGGGAGTTCGACCTCAACACCCAGGCCACGACCGCGAAGCTCCAACAAGCGGAACTATTGCTCTCCGAACCCGCCTCCGTGGCCACCGTGGCGGACTACCGGAAGAAGAAGGACCTGCTGGTGGGAGTCGGGGTCATTGAAGCGAAACATCCTGACATCCGCATCCTCGAAGGAACCGCCGACCTCGACGGTGAGGAGGATTTCTCAACGGCCTGCTACAACAGTCCGATGGGCCTGTTTGATGCCGGTGACTTCGTGCTGGAGCAGTCGCGGCGCGAGGGATATTTCAAACAGCTCAACGAGTGGCAGCGGGAAAAGTGGGACGTCGCGATCGTGTTTTCGAATCAAGGCGAGGAGGAGCGTTTCACCGATCTGGCCGGAAAGGATCTGAAGCGTGACCTCGGCCTGGTCCCGATGCGGGGCGAACTGCTGGCGGGCTTCACGGTGCCGAACCTGAAGCTTGCCGTGCTTTCCTCATCGGAACTCTTCGGACGCTATCGCACGCCGGGCATGGCTCGTCGTTCGACGCTGGAGCGGGCCAGGGCCACCATTGCTCGTGCGACGATCGACGAAATGTCCGAGGGAGATCTCGTGGTGCACTACGAGTATGGCATCGGGCGTTTCCGAGGCATCCATCCGGGCGATGATGGCGAGGAGCTTTCCATCGAATACGACGGCGGTTCAATCCTCAGCGTTCCCCTCGAGCAAGCACACCTCGTCGGGAAATACGTCGGTCTCGGAGGAAAAACGCCCGACCTCAACAAACTCGGCGGCAACGCCTGGAAGAACGCCCGCAAATCGGCGGAGAAATCGATTCTCGACTACGCGGCCCAGCTTCTCCGGGTGCAGGCGGAGCGCGAGGGCCAGACCGGCTATGCCCATCCGGCGGATTCGCGATGGATGTTCGAGTTCGAGAATTCCTTCCACTACAACGAGACGGTCGATCAGCGGCGCGCCATCGAGGAGTCGAAACTCGACATGGAATCCTCGAAGCCGATGGACCGACTGATCTGCGGAGATGTGGGATTCGGAAAGACCGAGGTCGCGATCCGCGCGGCCTTCAAGGCGGTGACAGGCGGCAAGCAGGTTGCGATTCTCGTTCCCACCACCGTGCTCGCCGAGCAACACTGGCGGACCTTTCGCGAACGCATGTCGGACTACCCGGTGCGGGTCGATCTGATGAACCGCTTTCGGACGCCTTCGGAAATCCGGGAGACGCTGAAAGGCCTCGAAGACGGCTCGGTGGACATCGTCATCGGCACGCATCGACTGACCTCGGGAGATGTGCGTTTCAAGGACCTCGGGCTCGTGGTCGTCGACGAGGAGCAGCGCTTCGGCGTGAAGCACAAGGAGAAGTTCAAGGAGCTGTTCCGGCAGGTCGATGTGATGACACTCTCCGCCACGCCGATCCCGCGGACGCTTTACATGGCGCTGATGGGGGCGCGCGACATGTCCACCATCGAGACTCCGCCGCCCAACCGCGTGCCGGTTTCCACCAGCGTCTGCGCCTACGATGAGCGGATCATCCGCGATGCCATCAAGCGCGAGATGAAACGCGGCGGACAGGTCTTCTTCCTGCACAACCGCGTGAAGACCATCGAGATGATGGCGGGAAAATTGCGGGAGCTGGTCCCCGAAGCGCGGGTCATTGTCGGCCATGGCCAGATGGACAAGGACGACCTCGAACAAGTCATGCACACCTTCGTCCACGGCGAGGCCGACGTGCTGCTGGCCACCACCATCATCGAGACCGGCATCGACATCCCGAATGCCAATACGATCCTCATCGATCGGGCCGACCGTTTCGGTCTCGCCGATCTCTATCAACTCCGTGGCCGGGTTGGTCGCGCCGGGGAAAAGGCCTACGCCATCCTGCTGCTGCCGCGCGACATGATGACCGCCGGGGATGCCCGCAAACGCATCCACGCCATCAAGCAATACACCGCGCTCGGCTCCGGGTTCAAGATCGCCATGCGCGACCTCGAAATCCGTGGTGCGGGAAATCTGTTAGGCACCAAGCAATCCGGCCACATCGCGCAGATCGGCTTCGACCTCTACTGTCAGCTCCTTAGACAATCGGTGGATCGTCTCAAGGGTCGCAAGCTGGTCGTGCGCGGTGACTCCACCTTCAAGGCCGACTTCATCGCCTTCTCCGAAGCGAGTTTCCACCAATCCGCAATCCACAATCCACAATCCGCGATTCTTCTTCCGGCCTATCTCCCCGCAAGCTGGCTGGACGACACCAAGTTGCGCATTTCCGCCTTCCGTGAGATCTCCGAAGCCCTGACGGAGAAGCAGGTGGCCGCCCTGGAGGAGTCGTGGCGGGACCGCTTCGGCCGCCTGCCCGAGCCTGCGGAGAACCTCGTCCGCATCGCCCGCATCAAGGCCATCGCCGCCGCCAAGGGCATCGCCACGGTCGAAATCCAGGCCCAGCGACTCATGCTCCATCGCAATGGCGATTACATCCTGCTGGAAGGAAAGCGCTTCCCCAGACTCACCAAGGACAAGCCGCTGGCGAAGCTGAAGGAAGTGGAGGAGATGCTGCGGCTGCTTTGATCCGGATCCTGCACCCCACACCGCAGAACATGCACTCTGTTAGATTGGCTCTGTAGGCAACCACTCGAAGCAGGCGAGACCACGAGGCGCTGAGCTCCGCCTCCTGACTGGAACCCTTGCCCCCTGATCGTCCTGGCAGCATCTGCGTCGCCAGGCATCTCACCCGGGTTCCAACGTCCGATCTGGATTCAGACTTTGTGAAGCTATTGTAAAACCGTTTGACGTTCTTGAGGCAGGCGGGTCAGCGTCCATCGTGTCATTGTCTTGATCTGTGGTCCCATGGCTCCGCAGATGATGGATTTTGACTCATATCGCGGCGATGACGTGAGGCTCATCTGAACCCAACCTCCCGTTACCAGCCACGCCTGGCAAAGCTCGTTAGATAGAGAAATACCCATGAAATTCGTGCTTCACTCCCCTGCTCTCCACCTCGTCGCGATGCTCGCCTGCATGGCGAATCTTGAAGCGGGAACCTTCCGGCATCAGGTCAACCCCGCCCTGCAGTCGAACGATCCGGACGTGACCGGGCCAATCCCGTCACCGGATGGCAGCACCGTGTACTTCGAAAGTGACTATCTCGAGAGTCATTATGGGGTCTGGTACTCGGTGCCTGCTGCAGGGGGGGCTGCCACCCTGCTCACCACAAATGGCCCCTGGCTCGACACCTCAATTACCCCCGATGGCGCCTATCTGATCGGCGAGGACGGCGATGACCTTGTGGCGATTTCCACCGCAACAGGGTCAAGGACCGTCCTCGGCTCTCTGGACTTCGATTCCGATTGGAAGATCTCACCCGACAGCCAATGGGTGGTTTATGAGACAAGTGAGGATTCCTTGCTTGTTGTTCCGGTAACCGGTGGTGCGCCGGTCGAGATCACTCCTGCTGCGGGAGCCTATCCCAATCTGGGTGAATGGGATTTCATGCCAGATTCCTCGGCGGTCGTTTTCATACACAGAGCGGATACCTCCAGCGACAGCTCGCTTTATGCTTACCCACTGCCGACTGGTTCCCCTCTCGTTTCCCTATCCGCTTCAGGGGCATACAGTCTGGATGATTTTGCCATTGCTCCAGACAGCAGCCGGATCGTGTTTTCACAGAGCCTGCCCTATTCGGGGACCAAACTGTATTCGATCAAGGCCGATGGAACCGGCTACGTGACCATTTCGGACAGCATGACCATGTGCGCCGCCCTGATTGTCTCGGACGACAGCACCACGGTTTACTGGATGGATTGGATCGGCGAGGAAATACGCAAAACTTCACTGGCCAGCAACACCGACACCTCCTTGATCACCGGAGGAAGCATCATACCAAGGTTGTTAACCAACCTGATCAAAGTCAGCGCGGATGGAAGCATGATTGTCTTCTTCGGTGACGACGGCACAAGGACGGACCTCTACAGCCTTGCCACGGGAGGAGGCACTCCGATTCGAATCAACGCGGCCTCCGTCGGAAGCCCATCTCCCGAGTACTCCCTCAGCGCGGACAGCTTCAAGATTCTCCCGAACAGCCGACGGGTGGTTTATCTCTGCGACGAGGACGACTCTGGCACGGTCGACCTGATGTGCGGGAAACTCGATGGCAGTGGCTCGGCACGCCTGAGCCGTGATTCCCTGAGCGGCGATGACCTGGCAGCAGGCTTTTCTTCTGGAGGCATCGATCATGTGGCGCACGTTCTTCCGGATTCATCGTATGTGATCTACACCAATGACGAACTTCTAATCGAGCGTAACGAGGTTTTTGCAATCCATCCAGACGGTACCGGGCGCACCACCCTGAATGCGGCGCTTTCAACGGATTCCTCGGTCTCGGGAGTTGGAGTTTCAGAAGATGACAATCTGTTGGTCTATACGGGTGATCACAACGGGGACGGCGGGACCGAGTTGTGGGTCGTGACCCTTCCCGGTTTCTCAGCCAGCCAACCCGTTGATCTGGCAGATGTGCCGCTGGACGCGGGGACCCTGGCGATGCCGGATACGACAGGCGCCTTGTTCTATTCCGCATTTCAGGATTCTCCAACCCATCGGGAAATCTACTCAGTTGCCTACAGCAGCGGCACTCCGGTGAAGGTCAATGATCCGCTTCCGACTGGAAATCATGTGATCAGTGACATCTATGCGGCCCCCGGAGGGGCGCTCGCCATTTATTCGCTCTACGACGTGGGCTTCGGATATCGCAGTTACCTGGGAGCTGCGGACGGCAGTGGCAGCAGCCTGCTCGCAAATGAATCCGTGACTTCAGTCAAATTCACCTCGGACGGCAACTACGCGTTCTTTCGTGCGCAAAGCAAGGGTACCCCTGGAGAATACTCAGTTTACCGAAAGACCCTGCCGTCTGGCTCACTTGTCGAGATCAGCCCGGCGGGCTTTGATGTCACCGCGTTTGACCTGAGTCCCGACGAATCCATCGTCGTCCTGCAAGGGGAGCTCAGCAGCGGAGTCGTGGATCTCTATTCAATCGCATCGTCCGGCGGGTCAGTTTCCAAGTTGACTCCCCCTCTTGTGACCAATGGCGACGTTCTGGATTTCAGGGTCTCCGCCGATTCTTCGACCGTGGTCTTCATCGCGGATGCGGTCACCGATGGCACCTGCATGCTTTTCTCCGTGCCAATTGGTGGCGGGACCGCCACCGTTCTGGAGTCCGGATCTGGTTCCATGGATGTGACCACTGCCGAGATCTCACAGGACGGGACCCAGGTCGTGTTTCGCGGAGACCTGACCACCATCGACGTCTTCGAATTGTATTCGATCCCCATCGGGGGCGGGACCAGGGTCAAACTCAACTCCACTCTGATCGCCGGGGGAGATGTGGATACTTTCGAAATCACCTCAGACAGCCAATATATCATCTATCAGGGCGATGGAGATACACTGGATGTTTCAGAACTTTATTCCGCAAAAGTCGATGGCAGCTCGACCGTCAAGTTGAACGGTCCATTGGTGTCAGGCGGGGATGTTTCCTCGTTCGCTCTCAGCGCGGATGGCACTTGGGTCGCCTATTTGGGCGATCAGAACACCGACGGGATGTCTGAATTGTTCCATGTGCCGGCCTCAGGTGGCAGCTCCACCCGCCTGCACGATGCTTATGCTTCCACCCGACATGTCAGTTACGACTACCAGATCGTCGGGAGCGACCGCGTGATCTTCCGGGCCGACCATGGGGGATCGGATGATCAGATCCGCTTGTTCTGCACCAAGGTTCCTGACTTCATCACCAACCGGCTCGACAACAACAGCCTGTCCACTGGCGATGTCAGCAGTTTCCTGGCCTCGCCTGACGGTGGCTACGTCGCCTATCTGGCAGACCAAACCATCGATGGAGGGCTGGACGTGCATGTGGTTTACGGGGTGCCGGACATGACACCTGTTCCGAACCAGTTGGGATTGATCAATCTGCCGATCGGTCCCATTCCGCTCACTGTGACGGACTTGGAAACCCCCGCCTCCAATCTAACAGTGACTGCCGTTTCATCAAATCCAACCCTGCTCCCGGATAGCGGAATCGCCGTCGGGGGATCGGGCAGCGCCCGCAGCCTGACCTTGACGCCGAATGCGGGTCAGTGGGGTCTCGCCACCGTCACCATCACGACGAACGACGGAGTCCACCAGGCGCAGACGACCTTCGAGGTGCGGATCATTCCGGACCCGAACGATCCTCCTTCCGGGCTGAACCTGGCTCCAGGTGCCGTCGCCGAGAATGCCCCGGTGGGAACCACGGTTGGGACCCTGAGCACCCTCGACCCCGATCTTTGGGATACCCACACCTATTCACTCGTGGGAGGGGCGACGGCAGAGTTTGCAATCTCGGGGGACAAACTGGTGACTAACAACATCTTCGACTACGAGACCACCACCAGCTACAACCTCATCATCCGGACCACGGATTTCGTCGGCGCCTACCGGGACCAGAATTTCATCATCAATGTGACCGACCTGTCCGGAAGGCCCGTCGATTTCACACGGGTTGGACCGATGAACCAGCGCTTCTACCTGAGTGACCTGGAGTTCACCGGGCACTTCACGCTCCTCGACGGACCTTCGCTCGAACGGATCCGGATCGAGTCCGCGCCCACCAACGGACAGTTGGTCCTGCGCTTCGAGGAGGAACTGATCGATGGATCCGTCGCTGGCCCCCAGGCCATCGCTGCGGGCGACATGAATGGTGATGGCATGACCGACATGGTCGTGGCGGGATCTTCCGGCGGGAGTCATGTCCTAGTTTGGTATGAACAGACAGCGGGCCTGCCAAAGTGGCCGGTGCCCGCCGGAATCCACCCGATCGATGTGGGAACTCCCATCGGTCACATCAACGACGTGGCCCTCGCCGATCTCGACCGCGACGGGGATCTCGACGTCACGGCATCCTGCGGTACACCCAACAACACCGTTTACCTCTATCGGAACATGGGTGGCTCACCGCCCGTCTTTGTGCGCAGCATCCTGACTTCACTTGCAAACAATCCCGTTTCCCTCGCGGTCGCCAAGATCGATGGCGACGCGGAATGGGACATCGTGGTCGGCTCCAGTGGTGACAATACAGTCCGGACTTTCCGCCGCAACGGAGCGATGCCGGGCTTGATCTATTTTCCGGTCGACGTGGCATCGACCACCGAGAACGGAGTTGCGGACATCGCTGCGGCGGACATCGACAAGGATGGCGTCACTGACATCGTTTGTGCAAACAGGACCATGGGCGAGGTAGTCTGGTTGAAGAACAACGGTGGCTCGCCTCCCACCTTCACCCGGACGATCGCGAACTCGTTCATGGCCGGGTCCAGCAGCGTCGCCGTGGCGGACATCAACAAGGACGGCAATCCGGACATCGTCGGCACATCCGGCACCGGCAACCGAGTCAACTGGCTGCGGCACAATGGATCCTCGTCACCATTGTTCTCGCTCGAAGTGGTGGCCTCGACCTTCAATGCGCCGGAGGAAGTCATCACGGGCGATCTGGATGGAGACACGGATCAGGATCTGATCGTGCTTTCCGCAGTTGATGGCAAGGTTGTCATGTTCGAAAACTCCGGGACGTCCACTCCGAGCTTTGTGCGCACTGACATTGACCGCTCCTGCGCCGGAGCCTCGTGTGTCGTGGCAAGGGATCTCAACGGGGATACCAGGCTGGACATTGCCACCGGATCATTCACGGATGACGATCTTTCATGGTATCCGAACTTCATTCTCGTCAGGGCCGGAATGGAAATCGACATCGATGAAGCCCAGAAGCTTGTCTATAGGCCCAATCCGGGATTCGTCGGCCCTGACTCATTCGACTGGAGCGGCCACGACGGCGTGCAATGGTCGTTCGAGTCGGCCACTTTGACATTCTCGATCTATGGCATCGAGTATTGGAACTGGCTGATCGCGAACTTCACCTCCCCGGTCATCAACGATCCCTCCAAGCGCTCCACGGTCTGGGGTTCCAGCGCGGATGCGGATGGCGACAGCGTAATCAACATTCAGGAGTATGCTCTCAACGGCGACCCCAACGACTCCGGAGACATTCCTCAACTCAATGCCGTGATTGCCTCGGATGGTGGCCTGGAGCACCTCTTCGCCACTTATCCGTTCCGGAAGAATGAGGCCAGCCTCCGCTACACTCTGGAGGTTTCCTCCGACCTCACCACGTGGAATTCAGGAGCTTCGTATTTCAATCACATCACGCCCGACACCGTGATCGACGCCTTCTTTGATTCCGTCACCTACAAGGTTCTGGACGATGTCGCGAGCGAACCCAAGCAATTCGTGCGGCTCAGGATCAGCTGGCTTCTCGATTGATCACACGGTGGCCAACCTTCAGAGCCGGCCGGGAATGGGATGCCCGCACGGTGTGGATTTGGCCCATCGTTTCGGCGATGGGCCTGATGGGTCGGGGATTGCGATGGATCCGCCCGACCTATCCCTGTGTGAATGAGGTTCTGGGCCGAAATCGCCTTGTCGCGATGCTTGATCCAATGGCATGAGGCTTGCTAAAGGCAGTCCACCTCGCATGTCGATCCACGTCGCCCTTCACCACCGCACCAGCTACCGCTATGATCGTCATGTCGGACATGGCCCCCACATCGTCCGACTCAAGCCCGCAGCTCACAGCCGCACCCGAGTGCTGGCCTACAGCCTGAAGGTCGATGCCGGTGAGGTTTTCGTCAACTGGCAGCAGGACCCACAGGCGAACTACCTGGCCCGACTGGTGTTTCCGGAGAAGGCCGACCATCTCGACATCGAGGTCAACCTGGTTGTCGAAATGGCGGTGAACAACCCCTTCGACTTTTTCCTTGAGCCGAGTGCCGAGACATTTCCCTTCACCTACGATCCCTCGCTGAAACACGAGCTCGCCCCGTTCGTCCAGGTCGAGAAACCGGGACCGCTGCTCGAGAAATGGATCGCCCGCTACGATGGGCTCACGGACCGGACGATCGACGTGCTGGTGGCGATCAACCGCGATCTCCAGGAGAACATTTCCTACACCGTCCGGATGGAGCCCGGGGTGCAGACGCCGGAGGAAACGCTCACTCTCGCATCGGGATCCTGCCGCGACTCCGCCTGGCTGCTGGTCCAGATCCTTCGGCACCTTGGCCTGGCAGCGCGTTTTGTTTCAGGCTATTTGATCCAATTGAAGCCGGATGTGAAATCACTCGATGGCCCCTCGGGCACCGAAGTGGACTTCACCGACCTCCATGCCTGGACCGAGGTCTATCTGCCGGGCGCGGGCTGGATCGGATTCGATCCGACCTCCGGACTGCTGGCCGGAGAAGGTCACATTCCCCTCGCCTGCTCGCCGGATCCCTCCAGCGCCGCGCCGGTGAACGGTGCCGTCGATCCCTGTGAATCGACCATGGAGCACGTGATGGAGATCAGGCGGATCTACGAGTCTCCTCGTACCACCAAACCCTACACCGACGAGCAATGGCAGGACATCCTGAAGGTCGGCCACGCGATCGACCAGGATCTCAAGGCGGGTGACGTGCGCCTCACGATGGGCGGTGAGCCGACCTTCATCTCGATCGACGACTTCGATTCCCCCGAGTGGAACACCGCCGCGCTTGGACGAAGCAAGCGCCTGCTTTCCGGGGAACTCATCAAGCGGTTGCGCAAGCGCTTCGCCCCGGGCGGGCTTTTGTTCTACGGCCAGGGCAAATGGTATCCCGGTGAGCCGATTCCCCGCTGGGCCCTCGCCTGTTATTGGAGAAAGGACAAGGAAGCCATCTGGGAAGATGAGAAATGGATCGCTGATGAGTCGAAAAACTACGATCATCGTAGCTCGGACGCCAAGCACTTCGCCACCGCCCTGGCCGGGGCGCTGGGAGCGGACCCGAAGTGGTTGATGCCGGCCTATGAGGACATCTTTCACTATCTCCTGAGGGAGCGAAGGCTGCCGACGAACGTCGATCCTCTGGAGTCGAACCTCAAGGACCCCTACGAGCGGGCCAGGCTGACGAGGTTGTTTTCCCAGGGTCTCGGTGAGGTAGTGGGATTCGTCCTGCCCCTGAAGCGCGAGGGCACCGGGGCCTCCGCTCGCTGGCGCAGTGGGCCGTGGTTTCTCCGCGACGAGCGGCTCTATCTCATTCCGGGGGATTCACCGATGGGCTATCGCCTGCCACTCGACTCGCTGCCGTGGGTGGCCGAGGGCGACTATCCCTACATCATTCCAGCCGACCCCACCCAGACCTGGGGTGAATTGCCGCCACGCGAACCACTGATGCAGGTGGCGCGCTCCCGCTCGAAAGGGTCCGCGGCTGCCGAGGCGTTGGAAGGTTTTCCGGCCAGTCAGGCCGCGCGTTCGTGGCTGGGCGAGGGTTCAGCGTCCTCTCTTCACGAAAGCGAGATTCCGCCAGCCGCCCAGGAGTCGGCGAAGTCGGTCATTCGCACGGCCATCTGCTTCGAGCCCCGCGATGGACGACTCCACGTGTTCCTGCCTCCCTTGGCGGAAACCGAAGAGTTTCTGGATCTCATCGCCAGCATCGAGCAGACCGCCTCCGGCCTCAACCTGCCGGTGATCCTGGAAGGCAGCCCGCCGCCGTATGATCCGCGCATCCAGGTGCTGAAGGTCACGCCCGATCCCGGCGTCATCGAGGTCAACCTCCAGCCCGCCGCGAGCTGGGACGAGTTGGTGGAAAACACGACCACCCTTTACGAGGAAGCCCACCTCACCCGCCTCACCACCGAGAAGTTCATGGTCGATGGCCGCCACACCGGCACCGGCGGTGGCAACCACATCATCCTCGGCGGAGCCACTCCCTCCGATAGCCCGCTGCTGCGACGCCCCGACCTGCTGCGCAGCATGCTGACCTACTGGAACCACCACCCGTCCCTCTCTTACCTTTTCTCCGGCCTCTTCGTCGGCCCCACCTCGCAGGCGCCCCGCATCGACGAGGCGAGACATGATGCCCTTCATGAGCTGGAGATCGCCTTCAACACGATGAAGGACGAGTTCAATCCGCCCCCGTGGTTGGTGGACCGGCTGTTCCGACATCTTCTAACAGACTCGACCGGCAACACCCATCGCACCGAGTTCTGCATCGACAAGCTCTACAGCCCGGACGGCACCACCGGGCGACTCGGCCTGCTGGAAATGCGGAACTTTGAAATGCCGCCGCATGCCGAGATGAGCATGGCCCAGCACCTTGTCCTGCGTGCCCTCGTCGCACGTTTCTGGCGGGAGCCTTATGAGAAACCGCTGGTCCGCTGGGGCACCTCGCTGCATGACCGCTGGATGCTGCCGCATTTCGTGAAACAGGATTTCCACGACGTGCTCGGCGACCTGAATCGCGCGGGTTACCCGATCGAGCGCGCGTGGTTCGACCCACATCTCGAGTTCCGTTTTCCAAAGATCGGCGATTTCGTCAGCCAGGGCGTGGAAATCGAGCTGCGTAACGCAATCGAGCCCTGGCATGTCCTCGGTGAAGAAGACGCCGCCGGTGGAACGGTCCGCCATGTGGACAGTTCGGTGGAGCGTCTCCAGGTCCGCGCCCGCGGGCTTACGGAGGGTCGATACAAGATCGCGTGCAATGGCTGGACCCTCCCGCTGCACCCGACCGGCACGCAGGGCGAGTCGATCGCGGGCGTCCGCTATCGCGCGTGGCATCCTCCGAGCTGCCTTCATCCAACGATTGGCGTCCACACGCCCCTCGTCTTCGATTTGATCGACACCTGGAACCAGCTTTCGCTCGGCGGTTGCACCTACCACGTCTCCCACCCCGGCGGGCGGAACTACGACACCTTTCCGATCAATGCCTATGAAGCCGAGGCCCGACGCATGGCGAGGTTTTACCGTGAGGGACATACGGGTGGAATGGTGCGGTCAAAAGCCCCTGCCGGCAGTCCTGACTTCCCCTTCACGCTGGACTTGAGGACGATCCGGGCCAGCCTCTGAGGCCGCGCTGGTTTTCCGCCCATGTCCCCAAGCGAATCGTCCTCCAAACCACCCACTCCTGCCCTCGCAGGACCGGGTCAGGAGGGTTTGTGGGATGAAATGACCGATCGTCAGGGCCGCGTCAGGCCAGTGTGGTCGAAGTTTTCCGCGGCCCTGAACGGATGGAACAGCGAGCACCGCGCCGAGCTTGGTTACTCCGCCGACCGCCTGCTGGAGGATCTCGGGGCCACCTACAACGTTTACAACGACGCGGGCGGAGCGGGCAGGCCAAGACGGATCGATCCGCTGCCCTTGCTGATCGACGGGGCTGAATGGAGATCGGTCTCGGCCGGTCTCAGCCAGCGTGCGCGGCTGCTGGAGGTGGTTCTTGCCGACCTGTATGGCCCACAGAAGCTATTGAAGGAGGGCCTGATTCCACCGGATCTGATTCACGCGAATCCTCATTATCTCGCCAACATCCGGGGCATCCAGCCGTCTGGCGGACGACATCTCATCGGCATCGGCTTCGATCTTGTTAGAAATGCGGCAGGCAACTGGTCGGTCATGCGCGATCACACCCGCTCGCCCGGTGGACAGGGGCAGACACTCGAGAACCGGAGCGTGACCGCCAGCGTGCTGCCCGGTGAATTCGAGGATTGCCGCGTCGCCAATCTCGCGCCGTTCTTCGAGTCGGAGCGGGAAACCTTCCGCAGCCTCGCAGCAGGACATGTGAACATGCCGAACGTGGTGTTGTTGACTCCCGGATTCCGGCATCCATCGTACTTTGAACACGCCTACAAGGCCCGTGTTCTCGGGATTCCGCTGGTCGAACCGGCGGATCTAACAGTCCGCGAGCGCCGGCTTTTCCTGAAGACCCTTTCCGGACTGCGGCGCATCGATGTGCTGGCCTGCCGATTGGATACCGATGCGATCGACCCCCTTGAGTTCTGGACCCATGGAGGCAGCGGTGTCCCCGGTTTGACCGAGGCCTGGCGCTCGGGAAATGTGGCCCTCGCCAACGCTCCGGGCTCGGGCTTTGGCGGCACCCTGGCCCTGATGCCATTCCTGCGGGGAGTCTGCAAGAAGTGGTTCGGAGAAGATCTCAAGCTGCCCTTCGTGGAAACCTGGTGGCTCGGGCAATCAAGAATCCGCCAGCAGGTGGTCAACGATCTCCGGCATTATGTCATTCACCCTGCCTTCACCTCAGGTCGCCCGGTTCGTGGCAGCCAGATGAGCATCGCCGAGCGGGCCCAATGGACCGCCATGCTCGAAGCGCGTCCTCATGATTTCGTGGTCCAACGCGAGATCAAACCAAGCGTCACCCCCTCCCTCGAAGGCCAGACCATCCGCTCCCGCAGCGTGATCTGGAGGGCCTTCTGCCTTCAAACCGGAACTGGATCGTCGATCCTCCCAGGCGGGCTGGCGATGGTCGTTCAAGATGGCGGGCTGGTCGAAGATTCACAGGAAACCGGACAGGTCTCCAAGGACGTCTGGGTCACGGACAACTCCGCTGCCCACGCGGTCGAGCCCGTCATTCGCCTCAGTCAACCGGCGGTCACCCGCGATCCCCTGGCCTCGGAGGTCCCGAGCCGCATGGCCGAGCAGCTCTTCTGGGTGGGCCGCTATGCAGAGCGGATCGAGCTCCGGACCCGCCTGCTTCGCACCACACTGCGCCGGCTCGGCGGAGAGCTTTCGTCCATCCGTCGCAACCAGCGCGACGCGTGTTTCTCGATCCTCCGTCAGATGAAGATCCTGCAGGACGATGGCCCCCAGGTCGGACGCCTGCCGGTGATGATGCTGGCCCGCCTGATTCACGACGCCAAGTATCCAAAGGCCCTGCCCTCCCTGATCCGATCCCTGCTCTGGAATGCGGCCTCCGCCCGCGACCGCTTGTCGGACGACACCTGGCGAGTCTTCAATCGGCTGGAGAATCTCCTTCAACCCGGCTCGTCCAATCCCACTGTCACCAGCCAGCTGCAGATCCTCGACTCGCTGGTCCTCCACCTTGCCGCCTTCTCCGGCATGCAGGCGGAAAACATGACCCGTGGCCACGGTTGGCGCTTTCTGGAGATCGGACGTCGCATAGAACGCTCGCTCGGGGTTCTTTCCCTGCTGGAATCCACACCGGACACCCAGGCCGACGAAGTGCCCGCCCTCGATCCCCTGCTGGAGACCTGCGACAGCGTGATGACCTACCGCCGTCGCCATTTTTCACGCCCGCGATGGGATGCGGTGGTGGACCTCCTGCTCTTCGATTCCACCAACCCGCGCGGCGTGATGTCGCAGGCGGAAATCCTCTCCAAACAGTGCGAAAAGCTCCCTGGGGAAAGGGATTTCGGACTCATGCCGAAGATCCGCGAGCATGTCGCCTCGCTCGTGGAAGCACCGCCATCCACTCTAACAGTTCCGGATCGTGCGGGATTCGAAAAGCGGGCCGCCGCCTTCGAGCAGCTTTCCGATCTTCTCACCCAGCACTACTTCAGCCACTCTGTCCGGAGGGTTTACTGACTCCCATGCCCGCAGCCGTGCAATACCAGATCGTGCATCGCACCCGCTACCTCTATGAGGGGGCGGTCACCGTGTCGCACCACCTGGCCCACCTCGCCCCGCGACCGTTGCCGACCCAGCGTTGTCCGTGGCATGAACTGCAGATCACCCCGCAACCGGTCGGCCGCAGCGTGCACTCGGATGCCTTCGGGAATGTGACCACGTACTTCGAGATTGAAGGCCGTCACACCGAACTGGATGTCATCTCGCGCAGCTTCGTCGAAGTCATGCCAAGCGAACTTCCCGATCCCGCCGCAACTCCAGCTTGGGAATTCGTGCGCGATGCCTGCCAGGCTCCGATGCTCACCCCGTCATCCGCCGCCGGCGAGTTCCGCTTTGCTTCGCCGATGGTCCCGGTGGCCCGCGAATTCGCCGAGTATGCCCTGCCGGATTTCCCTCCGGGACGACCGATTCTCGCCGCTCTCGAAGCCTTCATGAAACGCATCTTCCGCGAGTTCCGTTTTGACACCCGCGCCACCGACGTGGCCACTCCGGTGCACGATGTGCTGCGGAATCGGGCCGGAGTTTGTCAGGATTTCGCCCACCTGATGCTCGCCTGCATCCGCTCGATCGGCCTGCCCGCCCGCTACATCAGCGGCTACCTCGAAACCCTTCCGCCTCCTGGAAAACCGAAGCTCACCGGAGCCGACGCCTCCCACGCGTGGATCTCCCTGTTCTGCGGAGACAAGCACGGCTGGATCGACGCCGACCCTACCAACGGCATCTTTCCCGCCCAACGCCACATCACCGTCGCCTGGGGGCGCGACTTCACCGATGTCAGTCCACTGCGCGGCGTGACCCTGGGTGCGGGTGGCCAGCGCTTGTCCGTCGGCGTCGATGTGATGCCCATGGTTGGCTGATTTCAAAACCCATCATGCGTGTCCTCGCCATCGACCCTGCCATCCGCAACACCGGGTATGCCGTGATCGAGGGCGATGCGCGGATCCTGAAGGCCGTCACCTACGACGTCATCCGCATTCCCGACCGCCTGCCGCAGTCGGCCGCGCTCGCAGCTGTTAGAACCCACCTCGGTCATATCATCGAGCAGTATCAGCCGGATGAGGTTGCGGTGGAAGGCATCATCTACGTCCAGTCCCACCGCACCGCCATCAGCATGGGAGCCGCCCGCGCCGCAGCCCTCATCGCGGCCGCCGAACGCGGATTGAACGTTTACGAATATGCTCCGAAAAAGGTGAAGTCCGCCGTGGTTGGCAACGGCAACGCCGACAAGAACCAGGTCGCCTTCATGGTCCGGGCGCTTTTGGGGCTCGACGAAACGCCCCCCCATGATGCGGCGGACGCCCTCGCCATCGGCATCGCCCACCTCCAAGCCAGTGATCCGCTGAAGGCGAAGCTGCTGGAGCGGCGGTTGATCTAACAGGTGCTAATCGGATCCCAACTTGATCCATCTCCACCCCATGAAGTCATCAGGCCAAGGAATAGCCGGCTTCGAATCAAGCGTCGAACTGCCCAAACCTTCAACGCCCCACTTCCAGCTTGACCAACCAGCGTGGCGAATCCACATATCGGGATTGATGATCCATGAAAACATGCGTGATACCAGGTCTCCATTGCACCCTGCTCACTGAGTGATCGGCCAGCCCCCAAATCCTGCCGATACCTTTTAACTCTGGGAACAAAACAGACTGCGATGCATCCTCTTTCCGCTAAATTTGCCTTCTTGATTCTGATTGAGGCAGCCGGGCCGGTCATTGCTGAGCCCCTGAAGAATTCACCCTTCTTCTATTCGCAACCGAGCGAGCTACAGTTTGGCTGCGCCGTCTTGCTGAATGAGCAGGAAGAGACCCTTGCGGGCAAGTTGGACAAGGGTTCCGTTGACGAGCGATGCGCTGCTGCAATGGATCTTTGGACAGGGCATAGTCGCCGACATGCTGCACGCGTTGTCGGGCTCACCGTGGCCAGCTTGCCGGAATCCCAGCCCTTGTCGGTAATCAAGCGTCACGTTGAAGACAGCCTCAAACCGGAAGCAATTCTCCGGGAAATCCGAGATGGTGAAAATCTGTGGGGTCTTTGGCTCGCTTGCCTTAAGCCGCATGAAAGTCTTGTGCTAGAGCTTCTAGCGGAGCTGGACAAAAAGCAGTTGAACCGCTCAGCAGTTGTATTTGCACTTGGGAAATCTGGAGACAAAAGGGCGCTTCAACCACTTCTTGAGTTGCTCAAGGATCCGGATGACCGCCTTTCTGGGGATGCCGCACAGGCGTTGGGATACTTGGCATTCCCGGAGGTGGAACAAGAGCTGATCGAAGCGCTTTCACGCAACAGCTCATGGATCAAAGTAAACGCCTGCTCAGCGCTTGGGAAGGTCGGCAGTCGTCGAGCGCTTCCGGCCCTTCACCGGATTGCCAACGATAAAAGATATACTGGTGCATTGTCAGTCCGATCGAGGGCCGATGCCGCGATTCAAGCCATTGTCAAACGAAACCCCGAAGCCGAGACACCGAACCGGCGTTGACGCCATTCCTGGTTTTCGAGCTTTCATTTCAGTCTGTCTGGTGCTCTAAAATGGTGATGGTTGAACAGAAGATTTCATGAAACAAAAACTTTCAATTCTCGCAGTCGCTGCAGCCCTGATTTGTTCGATCCTCGGATCACCGCAGACAAGTCATGCCCAACCATTCGCTGGCTTTGCGATCCCGAAGGACAGCACTGCCGCACATCGTGCCACTGCGGAAAGAACCGCCAAGTACTTCGGGATGACTTCGTCGCAGCTCGACCGGAACCCGGTCTGCTGCGTTTGGATGGAAATTCGTCCGTGGCGCCCCGCACCGGGTGAAGATGGCTATATCATCATTCATCAGGGTGGAGGCACATTGATCATGGCTACAAATCAGGAACAGTTGGATGCTGCGGCGGATCGCTTGACGGCTGCATCCCGCAACGTTGCAGGGAAGCGCGAAGTCCCGGTCGGCTTGATGACCAACTTCAAGGTCCTGGAGAATGCGAATGCCACCCAAGCCAGTTCTGATCAAGCCGCTGCTAGCCCTGATTCAAAGTCTTCGGGAAGCGACAAATCCCAACCCGAATCAGTGACGCCCATCCGCTGAAGAAGCAGGCCTCATGATTCGGCATCTACTTTGCATCTTCCAATACGACCTCGATCCCGGACTCGCCCCGTACAGGCACGTTGCAGACAATCTGCCAGCGTTGGGTCGAGGCGTTCCAATCGGTCTGCCAGGCGGTCAATGGCTGGCCATTCACGAGCACGCGATGCCCTTGGGGCGACTTCAAGCCGGTCAAGGTGACCGGCAGGTGGCCAAGCCCGCCGGAGACGGTGACCTGCGCGTGTTGGTCCTGATCGACAGCCACCACCAAGGGATAGGCGTTCACGATGGTTCCCAGCTTTGCGACCGGTTGAAGGGCATTGCCTCGTGCTTCACGATGAACCGGCCGCCAAGAGTCGGCATCGCGATCGAGCATGCCTCGAAACAAGGAATCCGGGCCATAGTAGGCGGCGGCCTTGGCTGGAAAGACAACCAGCTCCAGCTCCGCCTCGATGAAGTCCCCGGGCTTCAGTTCGGTGACATCCGGCGGTGGCACAAGATCGATGGAGGTCCGATGATTGCTGCGACCCCACTCGGTGCCATAAGTCGCCAGATGAGGCGAAGCAGGCCTGCCACCGAGGACGGCCCGCCATGAACGCACGATCAGCCCGCGACTGGCTGCGGCGTGGCCCTTTTCAAGCTGGGCACCTTCCAATCCATGCGCGGAGACCCATGAACCCGCACCGTTGAGTGGGAACGAGGTCCTGTCATATTCATCCTTCAACAGTCGTGGCTGCCACTCGTCACGGAGACCACCAAGGTCACCAACAGCGATCTTCCTCGCAGGCACATTGTTGTAGAAATCCGCACCAAGCTGGAAGAACGCGAGTCTCTTCCATCTAACAGGCTTTCTCACATCATAACGCAGCCTCAGGAAGGTGCGCAGATGATCGTTCGCGGCGGGCACCGAAACGTCCATGCGGGCCGTGATCTCGCCGCCACTCGATTCCTCGCTGTAGCCGACATCGGTCAGGCAGGGGCCGTGTGCGCGGTAGTCCGTCCGAGTGGCCTTCATCGTCTGATAGCGGCCTTGAGGATCCTTCCAGAGCAGGAAATCGCCGCCCCCGCAATTGCCGGCCCAACCCCAGCGTTTCGAGTTGGGCTCTTCCGAAAGCGTCATGAGCGGCCGCATGTCCGTGATGAAGCAACGGCGCTGCACCCGACCCGGCTCGAAGCAGATGCTTTCCCCGAAACTGCCTACGGCGGCCTCATCCCAGAACTGGTTGTGCCCCCAACCGATGAGGCAAAGCTGGGCATGCGACGCCGCACACACGCCACCATAGCGGGCATGGACCATCTGAAGCACGAACTCGCGTCGTGTCTTCGGCGGTACCCGCACCCACGTGAAGCCATGGAACCACTGACCGTCGTGGGTCAGACGCCCCTTCTCGGCACGCATGTGCCAGTTCTTCGAAACCTGCACCGGAATGCCCGTGGGCGTGCCGTCGGGTTCGCACAACATCGGCGTAAAGCCCGTGATCGGAAGATGATTTCCCTGCGTGAACATCAACCTCGCCACCGTGGGTTGATCGCCATCATTGCGCAGCGTCACCCGCCTGCGGTCGATGCGGTCGAGATGCTCCTCCGGATAATAGGTCCCGCTCGAATTGCTCCATGCCTTCTCCGGCAGCTCCAGCTGATGGCAACCAAGCGCGTCATCGCGCGTGACCTTCAGCTCCGATTCCACCACGGCCTCCGACTGCCCCTTCGAAAATTCAAGCGAGACACTTCCCGTTCCCTCCAACGACTTCCCGCCGCTCCGCAGTGCAAGAACTGCCCCGGACCCGCTTTCCAATCGATAGGCCAGCCTGTCCGGCCAGACACTGATCTCCAGACGTGCGGTTCCCGCGAAGACCTCTCCGTTAGAGTCTGCAAAGGTCAGTCCCTCGATCGCAACACGCTGGAAAAAGCGTCCGCTCTCCACGATGCGCACCGGTTGCCGCCACTCATCTTCCGGCTGCTGATGCCCGGTGCAAAGGTAACGTCGGCCATCGGCCACCAGCGCGCACTCCCAGTCACCCTCAACCGGTTTCACCCGACGCGAATCGAAAAACATCGTCTGCCCGCCGACCAGGAAACCGAGGACATCCTCCTTGGGGCGCTCCTCCCCTTGAAACATCTTCGGCGGACCATTCACCCACCAGAGGCCGGTTCGGTCCTCCAGACGCGGCATCCAGTCCGCAGGTGCCGGATCGACCGCCAACGAGAACGGAATCAGGAACCACACGATGATGAAGGACAGCAGATGATTCATCCGAAGATGTTTCTGATCAGAGAGAGCGCAAAGAACCAGCAAAGAAACCCAAACGGGTGCATCCATTCTTCTCGAGCGTTCGCCTCCATCGCGATCAAGACTTGAAAGCTGTTTGCAAGACATCCACCTTTCAGGTAGGGAAAACACCAATTCGTTGACTGATAGGCTTCTCCGGGGCCAGGCAGGAATCACCCATGCTTTTCGAACACCGCCATGAATGAAATCCCAACAGCTCCATCAGCCCAGGCACCTGCCGGTCTTGCACGTCGTATCATCCGCTCGCCGCTGGTGCGAATCGTGGTCCTTGGATTCGTCCTGTTGATGATGTTGGGTCTGAACACGGATGTGATGACGAGCTTTGCGGGAGACCCGTTCAAGGAAGTGCAGCACATCGTTGCGCTGGCCATCGCGGGACTCACGATCTATCGCGCCTATGCCCGTTTCATCGAACAGCGGTCCGTCTCCGAACTGGCCTTGCCCGGCATGGGACGCGAACTCGGCGTCGGCCTGCTGATCGGCGCAGGCCTCTATGCCACATGCGAACTGGTCCTGATGGCCCTCGGCATCTATCGCGTGAATGGACTGAACCCCATGAGTTTCATGGTGCCGGCGATCGCGATGGCACTGAGTTCGGGGGTCTTCGAAGAACTCTTGTTCCGTGGGGTGCTTTTCGGGTCCGTGGAGAAGTGGTTCGGCAGTTGGGCCGCGCTCGTGGTGTCCTCGCTCGTCTTCGGCCTCACCCATCTGATCAATCCTCAGGGCACCCTGGAAGGCGCGCTGTTCATCGCGGTGGAGGCAGGCACCCTGCTGGCTGCGGCCTACATGCTCACTCGCCGTCTGTGGCTGAGCATCGGTTTCCACGTCGCATGGAACTACACGCAATCGGCGATCTTCTCGAGCATCGTCTCCGGCAATGACGCCTCGCAAGGTCTTATTCGATCCACGGTCCAAGGCCCCGACTATCTAACAGGCGGCAACTTCGGGGTTGAGTCCTCCATCCTTGCCCTGTTCCTCTGCACCTCGACTGGAATCGTCATGTTGGTCATGGCGGCGAAGCGTGGAAAGATCGTGCCTCCGATCTGGAAGCGCACTGCCAATGACAGGCTTTCTGAAAATTCCATCGGCCAAGGGTGACGGTTCGCGTTTCATCACCGCAGGCACGGTGCGAACGCCGAGAATCAAGGAGAGGATGAGGGTAGGTGACTCCTGGGCCTCCCTTTGCCTCAATAGCTCTGCGGAAAGTTCGGCAGCATCTCTGACCAGGGTGAATTTTCAGCCCCCCCAGAAAAAGCGGTTCCGATCTGCTGAATCCCGCTTTCCCTTGGCTTGCTTCCACGGGCTGATTGATGCCTGAATGTCGTGTGATCGACAACCTAACTGGTTTCATGAAACGACTGCTCCTCGCCCTACCTTTGATCGGCCTTTCCTTCGCCGGATCGGACGTGGAGCTGACCACTCCCAACGGACTGTTGCGCGGCACCTTGGAAGGCTCAAGCAAGACCTCGGACTGCGCCGTGTTGATCCTGCCCGGTTCAGGGCCGACCGACCGTGATGGGAATTCCCTCGGGCTTCCTGGAAAGAATGATGCGTTGAAGATGATCGCCACCGACCTGGCCGAGCGAAACATCGCCTCACTCCGCATCGACAAGCGTGGAATCGGCGCCAGCAAGGCAGCGGGACTGAAGGAGGAAAACCTCCGCTTCGAGACCTACATTGACGATGCGGTCGCATGGATCGAGTTTTTGGAGACAAAGCAGGGCTTCAAGAAGGTCGTCGTGCTGGGTCACAGCGAAGGGGCATTGATTGGCATGATCGCGGCTTCCAGGCATCCGGTTGCAGGCTGCATTTCGCTTTCTGGCACCTCGCGTCGCGCCTCGGTTCTGCTCCGTGAGCAGATCGCCACCAAGTTGACGCCTGAACTGCTTGCCGAAGCCGGCATCATCCTTCAGCAACTCGATCAGGGTGTTCCTGTGAAGAAGGTCTCCGGTGGCCTCGATCCGCTTTTTCGCAAGAGCGTCCAACCTTACCTCATCTCGTGGTTCCGATATTCTCCCACCGAGGAAATCGCGAGACTCACCTGCCCGACACTGTTGGTACATGGAACGACCGACATCCAGATTCCCGTTTCCGACGCCGAGGCCCTGCAGAGGTCGCTGCCCGGCGCGAAAATCGTCAGGGTCGAGGGCATGAACCACGTCCTGAAAAGGGTTCCTTCCGATCTCGAAGCCCAGATTCTCTCCTATTCGAATCCAGACCTCCCGCTCCACCCCGAGTTGATGGGAGCCATTTCACAGTTTGCCAAGGAAAGCTGCGGTCACCGTGCTCCGTAGCAAGCCCCACTCCCCGCTTGCATTCGATTCGTAGGGAAAAGACAATCCAAACGTCGCTCCAAAGATCCCCGGACGATTTAGGCCTCTTTCCTCGCCATGAAGCTTCAAACCATTTTCACCACCCTCTGCCTCGCGGCCTCCGCCCACGCTGAGCCACAGCAGCTTCCGGTGCCCCAGCCCGTTCCCGGCCCAGCCAGACCTTCGGGACCCATCGAGGTCAATGGCCCCGCTGCCAAGGTCAACGGCCGCATCATCACCAAGAGCCAGGTATCCTTCCTGCTCGCTCCAGTTTATGCCCAGCTCATGGCCCAGTTCCCGAGGCGCGGTGCTGAGTTTGAACGGATCCTCAAGGAGTCCCGCAACAAGGTGCTTGATGAACTCATTGATCGCGAAATCATCCTCGACGAGTTCAAGCAGATCGGAGCCTCCATCAAGCCCTCCATCATCAGGGAAGAGATCGACCGCCAGGTCCGGGACCTCTACAACGGCGACGAAGCGAAGTTTCTCGACGAGCTGAAGAAGAACCGTCTGACGATGGACGGTTACAAGAAGATGACCGAGGAGAAGCTGGTGGTGCAGGCGATGCGTGCCAAGCACATCGCCGACGCTCCTCCACCGCTGCCGAATGAAGTGGCCAAGGAGTATGCGGAGATCAAGGGAAGCTTGCGCGACATTTCGAAGGACGTTCTTTCGTTCCAAAAGATCTTCATTCCGCGCTCCGATTCATCGGGTGCCATCTCGACTCCGGAGAGCCAGTTGGCCATCGCCGAGGACCTGGTGACCCAGCTCCAGGCCGGAAAGGATTTCGCCGAACTGGCAAAGGCCCACTCCAAGGATGCGTTTGCAGAAAGCGGAGGGATTCAGAATAACGTTCCGCGGATTGAGCTGTCACCGGAATTCGCCTCCATCCTCTCCGATGCCGAAATCGGCAAGGTGCTCGGCCCGTTGGAGGACCCACAGGGGTTCACGGTGGTGAAGGTCATCAAGAAGGTTCCAGGTCCGTCCCCTTCCCTTTCCGATGAAAAGGTTCAGGAAATGGTCGAAGACCGCGTCCGCCGCAAGAAGACCGCCGGGGAGTATGATCGCTGGATCCAGTCCAAAAGAAAACGGGCCCTGATCGTTCGTTTCATCTGAGCGAGCGACCCAACACCGTGCCCACCATTGCCATCACCCTCGGTGATCCTGCCGGGATCGGCCCCGAAGTCGTCCGAAAGGCCCTTGCCTCCGGTGCCTTGCCGGTGGGTTATCGGTTTGAGGTGATCGGCGATGAATCGGCAGGCATTCCAGGCAAGCCAGACCTCCGCTCCGCCCTCGCGTCCTATGAGGCCCTGAAGGACGCCGGAGCGAGGCTTCTCGACGGTCGGGCAGATGCCGTGGTCACTGCGCCGGTCTCGAAGAAGCAGCTCCAGAGCGTCGGATTCCAGTTTCCAGGACAGACGGAATTTTTCGCGGATGTGCTTGGTGTTCAAGACTATGGAATGTGCCTGAGTGGCGACACTCTGACCGTCGCGCTCGCCACCATCCATGTCCCCCTTTCCCAAGTTCCCGGACTCTTGTCGGTCGGGTCGATCGTGAGAACCGGCAAGCTCCTCGCAGACTTTCTTTCTCGAAAAAGCGGTGCCCTACCCCGCGTTGTGGTGGCCGGACTCAACCCTCACGCGGGTGAGGATGGAGCCTTCGGCGACGAGGAGATCCGGATCATTTCCCCGGCGATCGAGGCCCTGAACGCCACCGGCATGGCCCATTTCTCCGGGCCCGGAGTGCCTGATGCGATTTTCCGCGACGCTGCCCGTGGTGGCTTCGACGGCGTGCTCGCGATGTACCACGACCAGGGCTTGATTCCTCTCAAGCTGCTCGATTTCGACACAGCGGTAAATATCACCCTCGGCCTTCCCAAGCCCCGCACCAGCCCTGACCACGGCACCGCTTTCGGAATCGCGGGCAAGGACCTCGCCGACCCCAGTTCCATGATCCGCGCCATCCGTCTTGCCTGCGACCTCTGCTAGGCACGATGGGATTCAACCGACAGGTCATTTCATGAGCGAACAACAAGCAGATCCAACTGATTCCCCGCCATGCTTCCTTTCTTGATCTTCTTCCTCGTCGTTGGGGGCGTGATCGCCGTGATGCTGATTTCCACAGAAGCAAACGGAAAACGTTCAAGCGGTCCCCGACGACGGTCGGATGCCTCCCAGTCTGACAGCGGATTTCCGCTTCAGGACTCCAGCATGTTTCCACCGATCGACAGCAGCCCCCCTCCGCATCATCACGAACCGTCCCAACATGCCCACACGGGCTGGGACGGGCATTCCCATCACGACTCCGGCAGTCATTCCCACAGTGACAGCGGCGGCGGATTCGATGGTGGGTTTAGCGACAGCAGCGGCGGTGGCGATTCTGGGGGAGGCAGTAGCAGTGGAGGTGGTGGGGATTGAGTTCTTCGAGCGTTCCAACCTCACTGAAGTCAGCGCTAGAAACTTCATGAGCAGCTGTCCCAAGACACAGTTGATTCGACTGTTCTTCTGAGACAGTCCCTCTGAAACACTGCGAAGCCTGCGCGTTTCAGACTCAATCGATTTCACCTTGAGTCGAGGTGCTACGAGCCGACAGGCGACGAGAGCAGTGCAGGATGGAGACGGTGCGGAGCCTGTTGCAGAGTCAGAAAGCCAAACACTCGATCCACCCCTCAGCGTCTGCGCCGTTGCAGCAGGATGAGCAGACCCAACCCGCCGAGCAGGGACGCTCCGGGTTCGGGAACGGTGGTATAGACCAGATCGAGGTTGCTGCCGTTGAGCACCACCGAAAAGCTGCCATTGAGTGGGTTCTGGAAGTTCGTGGTGTCGATCAGGAATTTGTCGCTCGCGAAGCTGGTGATGCCGGAGGTGGTGGTGACAATTCCAGACCAGGTGGCATTGGAGTTCGCGTCCCAGGATCCAAGCAACCCGGAGGAGGTGGCGTTGGACATGCTCAGCAGGGACAGTGAAATCTGATTGCTGCTGGACGCTGCGCTGAGATCAAGCCCGCCGTTGATGCCGAGTTGATCCCACTCGCTGCCTGCCGCGCCACTGCCGCCATCGGTGCTGAACTGGAAGATGAGGGATGAACTGCCGTTCCAGGTGTTGCCGCCGGTGGTGAGGGTGTCGATCCCCTCGCCTGCCGAGATCGTGGCCCCGCTTTCGAGGGTGACGCTGCCGGCGATGCTGCCGTTGCCGCCAAGGGTGCCTCCATCGTTGACGATGACGGCGCTGGTGTTGGCAAGGTTTCCGGTGATGAGCAGCTTGCCTTCGTTAACCGTCGTGGTGCCGGTGTAGGTGCTGGTGGCACCCAGGATGTTGGTGCCGGCTCCGGTTTTGACGAGGTTGGTGGTCCCGCCGGAGTTGACGACGGCAGAACCGAGGGTGAAGCCGGAGGAGAGGATCACGTCCTGGCCGACCTGGCGGATGCCGCCGACAACGACGGAGGCTCCGCTGGTGTCATAGGCCCAGTCCTTGATGACGGCTCCGCTGCCGTTGTTGGTGAGGACGACCCGCATGTAGCCGTAGTCACTGCCGTTGAGGCGGAAGCCGAGATAGCCTTCGGTGCCGGAGACGAACTGGCCAACCCCGGCACCCATGTGGGTTTCAGAGATACCATAACCCGGATCACCGGGATTCTCTCCGCCCGAACCTTGGACGAAGGTGGAGTAAGTGCTGCCGCTGCCGACGGTCGAACCCGCTGCCACATTCACCACCGCATCCATCTCTCCCGTCCCGGTGCGGACAGGTTGGAAGGTAGGGCTGTTCCAAAGGACCGATCCGCCAAAGAACGGATTGAGGTCCCAGCCTGCCTGCGGGCTGTTGATGTTCGTATTCCAGCTTCCCGTTTCCAAATTCAAATACACCCCCGAGAAATTGGTCGGGATGGTGATGTTCCGGAGATTGCTGTAGATGACATCCGCAGAGGCTGGAAGCAGGAAGGACCAACTCAGGATGCCAGCGATGGAAAAGCCCTTTGATTTCATTCGATCTCGGTAGTTGTGGGTTTACAGGCAGCCAAATGAATCAATCCGCGATTGTGACACGGAAGAAATGGGGCTTCTTCGGTCCACTGGGAGATGCGACGAAATTCGGGAACGGCACGCGCACCGCATCGATCGTGCCATCAGTCGCGACGACCGTCGGCACCGTCACGCTGGTGACCCACTGATCGAGACCGGCGGTGAACTGCACCGTGTAGGTCAAGCCGGCAGCGACGTAGTCAGTGCGGCGAGCGAACACGGCGTAATAGACGCCGCCGTCTTCTTCGAGCACTGGCTGCCCAGTGGCAGTGACCGCACCACCGGAGTAGGCGATGGAACCCGCCGAGTTCGTGGTTGGATCCGTTCCGAAGGCGAATTCCATGAGGTTGTTGTAGCCATCGCCATCCGGGTCAGCGGCTTTGCCTCCGGTCGCACCAGTGGCAGCGGCCCAAACCTCGTAAGGATTCTCCAGAACGAGGGTGTTGCCCACGGCTTTCAGAACATAGCCAGGAATGGCTGCATCCAGTGTCGGCGTGCCGGTAATGCCGGTCGAGGCACTGATCAAGGTGTAGCTGGGCAATGTCGGGGTGCCGGTGATCTTGATTGTGCCGGAGCTGACATTGAAGGTGCTCGTCGAGGACGTTGATGACCCGAGGGTGAAGCTCAGGGATGCGCCAGGACTTACCGTGATGGGCGATGCTTGACTGCCTCCTACGAGGGCCAGAGTGCCTGCGGAAACGCTCGTGGCACCTGTGTAGGTGTTGGTTCCTGTAAGAATCTGTGTCCCGGTTCCGATCTTGGTCAGCCCACCAGTTCCTGAAATGACCCCGGCATAGGCTGTGGGGCTGGTATTGTCACCACCCACAGTCAGGGTTGCAGCCCCGAGGGTCACATTGCCGCCGGTCGCTCCACCACCGGTAATGGAACCGATCTGTGTGTTGAAGCCGGTGATGTCCAGGATTGCAGTGGCATTGTCAGCCATGACCACGGCCGAGTTGTTGCCAAACGCGCCGCTGGTATTCGTCACGGAAGCGACACCCGCTGCGAGCGTGCCGCTGCTGACGGTTGTCGCTCCAGTGTAGGTGTTCACGCCGCTCAGGGTTTGAACCGCTGATCCAGCCTGAGTGATGGCCAAGGTTCCCGCACCCGTTCCTGCGAGAATGACCGCGTTGGTGCTGTTGGCTGAATTGGCAAGTGTCAGCGTGCTGGTCGTGGCAGCCGTGCCGTTGACCACAGAAGCGGGTTGAGCACCCTTGATCATGCCAGCAAGGCTCTGATTGAAGCCCTTCAAATCGACGACGCAAATCTCCGAGGCACCCACAGTCATGACGGCCGTGGTGGCAATGCCGTTGTTGGCGTTGAGTCCAACGTTGCGACTGACTCTCAGATCGGTGTAGTTGCCGCCGCCTCCAAAGTTGACGTTACCCACTCTCACGGACACGACTGTCGAGGCAGGTGTCGCCGTAATCGCACCATCCACATTCAGAAGTGTGCCTGCGCCAGTCGTGGCGAAAGTTCCGCCAGCAGCGGGTCCTGCGGTAACCGAGATCGGCCCTGAAATCGTCGAAACACCATTGGTGCCTTCGACCATTCCTCTTCCGACTGCTCCGGTGTTGCTGCCCAGGTTGATCGCATTGGCTAATGTCAGTGCGCCCAACTCCAATCGCGCACCGCCGTTGAAGGTAATATCTCCGCTACCGAGCACATTGTTGCTGGTGGTTGCGTTGATGATGCCGGCACTGATCGTCGTGCCACCGCTGTAGCTGTTCGCACCGGAGAGCGTCAACGTGCCCGCTCCAGTCTTGGTGAGGAAGTTCGTTCCGCCATTGTCGGCAATGACGCCACCGTAGCTCAGTGTTCCGGCGGCAACACCAATCGTGCCGCCGGTGATGCCGGTTGTGCCCAGGGCGATCCCTCGATTGGAGTTCAAAGTAAAGCTGGCACTGGCTGAGAGAGCACCTCCATTGATCACCAGGCTGGCGGGTGTCGCTGATCCTGGAGCGGTGCCGAGGTTGTTATCCGCTGATACGCTGAGAGTGCCCCCCGTGATCGAGGTTGTGCCGCTGTAGGTGTTGGCAGCATTGAGCGTTGTGGTGCCTGATCCTGCCTGTGTCAGCGATCCAGTTCCACTGATCGTGCCGAAGTCAGTTCCCTGAGCCGAAGCATTGCTGCGATCGATGACCAAGCTGCCGTTGTTGGTAATGGCGCTGGTCGGAGCAAGCGCTCCAGTTGTGCCGGCCGCGCCGAGTCGGATCGTTCCCTCAGTGATGGTCGTGGGACCGGTGTAGGTGTTGGTGCCGGAGAGAACCAGGACCCCGGCACCTTCCTTGGTCAGGGAGTTGCTGGTGCCGGAAAGAACGCCCGACAGGGTGATCGTGCGAGCGGTCGTGTTATCAACCGAGTCCAACGTGTTGATCGTCACCCCAGCGACGGTCGTGAGGTTCATCGGCAAGCTGCTGGACCAATTTGCGCTAGCGCCGAGAGTGCCAGTGCCGAGGTTGACAACACGGGTTGCTGCGGTAGTGCCGGTCGAAGCAATGCCTCCTGCGCCGAGGTTCACTCGCCCACCTGTCAGGTTGAAGGTGCGCGAACCCGCTGTGTTGGTAACGTTATCGCCAAGCAACACGCTGCCGGCATTCAAGGTGCCGCTTGTTTGGGTGTAGAATGGAGCTCCGGTGCCATTGCTAGAGGCGACCGTCACCGATCCCGACAGGTTGATCGTTCCCGAGCCAGTGTAGTTCACTCCCGTGGTGGCATTGCCCAGGGTCAATGACGAGGCGTTGATGGTGCCTGAGCCATTGAATGTGTCGGTTGTTCTAGTTGTGGAAACCGTCCATGCCCCTGCCGAGGTGAGGGTCCCATTCACTGTGTAGTTGCTGCCCCATGGGTTGGCAATGGAGCCAACATTCATCGTGGCACCTGTCTGCACCGTAAGGGCATTTCCAATATTACCTGAACCCAGGTTCAGGGCTCCCGTGGTTGTGAAGGAACCACCGGTCGCAACGGTCAATGCACCAGCGGAGCCACTGCCGACATTCAGGGTCGACGACCCCGTATTCGTCGAGCCGGAGATCTGCAGCGTGCCTCCAGTCACGTTGGTGTTTCCGGAGTAGGAGTTGGCACCTGAGAGGGTGAGCAAGTTCGTGCCACTCTTCGTCAGGGAGCCAGAGCCGGTGATTGCATTTGCATAAGTGCGGGGATTGGTGGTGAGAGCATAGGCCAGAGCTCCATTGTTCACAATGTTGCTGGATCCGGCGATCGAGCCCTCGTTGATCGTCAAGGTGCCGGCGCTGATGGTGGTGGTGCCGGTGTAGGTATTGACTCCAGAGAGGGTCAGGTTGCCCAATCCTGACTTTGTCAGGGTCCCGAGGGATGTGTTATCTTCGAGAACCTGACCGATCGTGATGTCGAACCCGTTGGTATCGATCTTGGCCCCGTTGGCGGTCAGCTTCGCGCCACCATTGAATACGGCAGCAGGCATGTAGGACGCGCTGGTCGCTGTCGGTCTGAGATAGCCGGTGGTCGAATCAAAAGTGATGGCCGCAGTCGATGCCGAGCCTTTTGTGGATGGGATGGCAGGCAGCGTTACCTGCGCAGTTCCTCCGATCGTGATCGAGGAGGCGTTCGAAGCACCCGCTGAAAGAACCGTGAACTGATTGGCCGTGAAGGTGCCAGCGGTCAGGCTCAAAGTCGCGTTCACACCCGTGGAGCCTGATGTCGCACCACCCATGGTAAGAATTCCGACATTGGCCGTCCCGCCGATTTGATTGAAAGCATTCGTCGTGTTGTTGGCAGTTGTATCGGAGCGTCCGATTTCCAGAAGAGCATCACCACCGCCACCACTGGCTGCGGTCATGTTGAGCGTGCCGGTCCCGCTGAGGTTGAATGTGCCCCCCCCGCTGTTGATTCCTGGGGTCGGATTGGAATTAACACCGAGAATGATGCCCCGAGTGGCGCTGGCAAAGGTCGTGATCGACCCACCCGACAGGTTGTAGACACCTTGGTTGCCGACGGTGTTCTGACCGAGCAGAACCGCATTGCCACTGCTGAAACTGATGGCACCTGCCGATTGATTCACAGTAGCCGTGGCAGCAGTCGTGGGTGCGTTGCCCACGTTCATCGCATTGGCTCCAAGCGCATAGCTGCCATTGGAGATGGTCAACGTGGCATTCTGCCCTGCCACGGTGCCAACGTTGAAAGCACCGCTGCTACCCGTGCGGTTGCCCGAGAGTGTGAGCGAGCCGTTGCTGACGGTCGTTGCTCCGCTATAGGTATTGACACCCGCGAGGATACTGGCGCCGGTGCTGTTGTGGGTGACCGTGGCCGCACCGCTGATGATGCCGCTCGCGCTTTCGTTCAGCACTCCGCTGCCGCTGATCGTTACCGCCGCGCCACCAGTCAGGGAGCCGGTGAGGCTCAGTGTGGCATTGTTGACTGTCGTTGCGCCGGTGTAGGTATTTGCGGCCGAAAGCACCAAGGTGCCTGGCCCATTGACGTCCAGCGTCCGACCAGTTCCGCTGACAATACCGCTGATGGTGAGCGTTGTTCCTGTGGCAGGAAGCACCCCCAAGTTGCTCAGCAGGGCGATGTTTTCAGCAATCGTGTGTGAACCGGAGCTCACGGTTACCACAGCGGGACTTGCACCATTGTTGAGCGTCAGGAAGCTGCTGCCGTTGGAGCCGATGGTGTAGGCGTTGGCATTGTTGAAGCGGATGTAACCGACACTCTGCGGAGTATCGACACTCACCGTTACGGGTGCTGTGATCGCCGGGCCGAAAAGCGCGGCGTCGCCAGCGGTCCCCGGAAGGTATCCGGTCCAATTGCCCGCCAGACTCCAGTTGCCGTTGCCGTCCACCCCCCACTGGCTCTCGTCAACGGTGGTCGCCACAGTGATGGTGTTGGCGTTGATCGTCGGGGTAAGGGTCACCCGGCCGACCGTTTGTCCGGAAAGGGTGAACGAGCCGCCGTTGGTGATCGGATTGGCAGATGTCAGCAAGGTGTAGCTGCCACCCTCCGACAGGCCACCGAGGGAATTGAAGGTCAGCGAACTGTTGGCGGTGAGGGTGAAATCCTGAACGGTGATGGCGTCATTGATGCCTGAGGCACCGACATCGAAGTTCAAGGTGCCACCGCTGAGAGTCAGGGGTTTGCCGGAGAGGTCCAGAGTGGAAGCCGTCGCCGAGGTGAACCCGAGTGTTCCGCCAGCACCCACCGTCACACCGCTGGTCGTGAGAGCTCCCGCCGCTGATGAGTTCAGTTGCAGGGTGCCCGCCGAGACGAGAGTGGCACCCGTGTAGGTGTTCGCTCCGGTAAGGGTGAGGGTCCCGGTGCCAGTCTTGGTGAGTCCGCCGCTGGTGTTGGCGACAAGGGTTCCGACACTGACGCTCGCACCGGTTCCGCCGCCACCCGTCAGAGTGACTGTAGGCGCGGAAGTGTAGGCACCAGGCGAGGTGATGACGATGCCGGTCACTGCACCACCGCTGATCAGGGCATAGCCTGATGCAGGACTTCCGCCGCTTGCGAGGGTGCCGCCCGAGAAGATGACTTCCGGTGCCCCGACGTAGCCGGAGCCACCCGTCACACTGAGGCTGCTTTGAGCGACCCCGTCACCAACCGCAGCGGAAAGGACGTTGCTCAAGGATGAGTTGAAGCCGTTCGAGTCGAGGGTTAGACCACCACCGAAGGATGGCGCACCTGAAAGCGCGCTGTTGTCGATGGCTCCGAACAAGGTCGAAGTGAACGTGATTGCCCCACTGGAAGCGGGAATCCAGTTCGCCACCGCTGCCGAGGTCTTCAGGGTGCCGCCGGCAAAATTCACGTAGGCATTGTTGGCTCCGGCTGTCGGAAGAGAGGTGGTCATCGGAGTTCCCACCTGCAGCGTTCCTGCCGCGAGATTGATCAGCGCCGTGTTGTTGTTGCCATTGGAAGCGGTGGTGCTGTTCCCGAATTGGATGGGCTGGGTCGTCGTGACAAAGGATCCCCCCGCAACATTCAGCACGCCATACTGACCGCCTGCGACGGTCGAATTCATGATGATGCCATACGGGTTGGTCGCACCAGTGCGGTCAATGAGGCCGCTTCCAGCCACAGTGACCTGACCATGGCTGTAGTTCAGGGCCCACTCGCTGTTGGTCATATCAAGAACGCCGGTGCCGCCAACATAGGTAATGCCGGTTGACTGAACCGCGACATTCAGCGCCTGGGCAATACCGAAGCGCCTGCCCGATTTGAAGGTGCCGCCGGTGATGTTCAGGTAACCGTAACTTCCCACCCCGCTCGCCAGGTAGACGCCCGTGGTGACGTTGCCGGCGAAATTGGCGAGGCCCGCAGTCTGATTGTAAACGGAGACCGCACCGTTGACCGATCCCCCGTTGAAACCGAAGGCCGTGATGTTTCCGCTGACATTGGTGACGGTATTGCCCGCCGTGCCGCCAATGGCGAGCGTCGAGCTCGTCGTGTTTCCGGTCCACGAACCGGTGATATTGAGCGTTCCGGCACTCAGGGTGGTGTTTCCCGAGTAAACATTCGTTCCCCCCAATGTGAGCGAACCGCCGTCGCCTTTGGCCAGGCCACCCGATCCAAGCGTCACGGCACCGGAAATGTTCGTATTGCCTGCACCACCGACAACCAGTGTCAGGTTTGGAGCAGTGACAGCTGCCGCATTGTTGAGAGTCAAAGTGCCGCTATCCGAGTTGATGCGAGACTGTGCCGCCATCGTGATCGGGCCACCGTAGGTGTTGTTGCCGGCGATGTTGCGCAGCGCACCGAGATTGGTGATGCCTCCGCCATTGATCGTTAGAGCTTCCGCACCGACGGAGAAGTCGGCGCCCGTGCCGTCGAGCTCGAGAGCACTGGTCCCGGATTGGGTGACTCCACCCGTTACGGCACCGAGTCCCGTCGCGTTCGTGATGCGCAGCACGCCAGCGGTGATGTTCGTCAGGCCTCCATAGCTGTTTGCTCCGTTGAGAACCAACGTGCCGGAACCTGCCTTGGTGAGTCCGCGGTTG
>JAIYDT010000102.1 GCA_027487355.1 Verrucomicrobiaceae bacterium | reverse complement strand
GAGGGCTACGACCCGCTGTTGGAAAAGAATCTGGACCCCGTCCATGCCCGCCGTCTTGCCGCCTCGGGGCACCTGGCCTGGGAGTCGATCCTGAAACGCGACGCCGTCGGGCTCGGACAGGCCCTCAACGAAACCCTCGAAAGCTGGCGGCAGCTCCTTCCACTGACCGTTTCCGATGAGCTGATGGAACGCCGGGCCTCGCTCGCCTCCGGAGCCCTCGGTTCCTGTTACTCGGGCTGTGGCGGCGGCTACCTGATGATGGTTTCTGAAAGCCGCCCTTCGGACGCTGTGCCCTTGAGGATCAGCCTTCCTTCCCTTCATTTTTAAGCGATGAATTCCACACATTCCGCCTCGACGCTTCCCAGGGTCAATGTCCTTGGGATTGGCATCAGCGACGTAAACATGGGAACCGCCCTCACCGAGGTTGAGGCTGCGGTCGAGGTCCCGGGCTTGCTCGGGTATGTCACCGTTACCGGAGTCCATGGCGTGATCGAGTCCCAGAGTGACCACGATCTGCAGTGCATCCACAACGCGAGTTATCTCTCGATTCCCGACGGTATCCCGATGGTGTGGATGGGCTGGATGCGTGGCCACAGCACGATGGAGCAGGTCTGTGGTCCCGAGTTCATGCCCGCGCTGCTTGAAAGGGGATTGCCGGCCAAGCGCCGCCATTTCCTGTGGGGTGGGGGAGATGGTGTGGTGGAGCAGCTTTCCGCTGCGTTGACGGAGAGGCATCCGGAACTGGAAATCGTTGGCACTTGCACACCGCCGTTCCGCCCCCTTAGCGATGAGGAGGAACTGGAGTTGGTGGATCAGATCATCCGCCTGAGGCCACACTTTTTCTGGGTCGGTCTGAGCACGCCGAAGCAGGAGCGCTTCATGTCCGGCTTCATTGCCCGGCATGGAGACAAGATCCGCTCGGCGTCGCATGGACTGCTGTTCTTCGGGGTCGGAGCGGCCTTCGATTTCCAGGCTGGCCTGGTGCAGGAGGCTCCGAGCTGGATTCGTGGCAGTGGCTTTGAATGGCTGTTCCGGATGGCGATGGATCCCAAGCGCCTGTGGCGACGCTATCTGCGGAACAATCCGCGTTTCCTCGCGGGAATGCTGGCCCAGTTGAGCGGACTGCGGAACTATCCGATGCGTGGTCTTGCTTCCCAGGACCAAGCCTGATTTCGCCGATGCCTGCCTCACGAGTGTTTGTCAGTGGCTGCTTCGATGTGCTTCATGCGGGTCATGTGCGCTTCTTCGAGGAGGCCCGCGCCCTGGGGGATCACCTGATCGTTTCCGTGGCCTCCGAAGAATCGCTCTGGCGGCACAAACAACGGCGTCCGTCGATTCCAGACGAGCACAAGCAGGTGCTGATCGGCTCGCTGACGATGGTGGATGAAGTCGTGTTGGGCCAGGGTGGCCAGCTGGGACTGGATTTCGAAGCCCACTTCCGTCGCCTCCGTCCGGAGATCCTGGCAGTCAATTCCGACGACTCGTTCATCGAGTTGAAACGCAGTCTGTGCGAGGAAGTCGGATGCCGCCTGGTGGTTCTCAATCCCACCAAACCCGGCGAGGATGTTGTCACCTCCAGCTCGATCGCCCGCTGGATGCAGGCTCCGGAAGAGGCCCCGCTGCGGGTGGACTTTGCGGGTGGCTGGCTCGATGTGCCGAGATATGCAAAGCCCGGAGCCTGGATTGTGAACTGCGCGATTTCGCCGATGGTTTCCCTGAGACACTGGCCCTACGAGCGCAACGCCGGTCTCGGTGGCAGCGGGGCCTGGGCACTCTTGAATGGTCGGGACGGGATCGATGCCGAACTTGACCTCGGTGTCGGCTGGCAGGATCCAGCGGTGATTCGTGAATCCGGCGCCTGCGTCTGGCGCTCCGGACCTCGTCCAGCTCTCGAATTCAAATCCAACGGTGAGTTCCTCAACGGCTGCATGGCCTTGCTATGGACGGGAAAATCCCACGACACGCCCGGAATCGCCAAACTCGCCCGGGACTTCGAAGCCATCGCCCGCGCCGCCACGATCGCGAGGGCAGCGGTGAAGCTCGATGACCTGAACCTCCTCGCAGAAGCCGTCCGCTCCTCCTATCGGGTCCAGCTCGAAGAAGGCATGGAACCCATCCAGCTCCCTGCCGGAGCCCTCGCCTCCAAGTACTGCGGCGGAGGCCACGGCGGCTACGCCCTCATCCTTTTCCCCGGACCCGATCAACGGAAATCGGCGCTTGAAGAGACCCAGGACCTCCGTCCCATCGAGCCCTTTTCACGACTCTGACCGACCCATGTCGTCCCACATCCATCCCGAGTTCCACCGTTTCCTCAGTCGTCACGACAAGGAAACCCTTCTCGGCCAGAAAGGGCTCGTCGTCTGGATGTGCGGGCTTTCCGGCTCCGGGAAATCGACCATCGCCAACGCCGCCGAGCGGGTGCTGCACCAGCAGGGGCGCTTCACGATCATTCTGGACGGTGACAACCTTCGGACCGGCCTCAATTCCAACCTCGGCTTCAGCGATCAGGATCGGCTCGAAAACATCCGCCGCATTTCAGAAACCGCCAAGCTCCTGGCCTCCAACGGCGTCATCACCTTCGTCTCCGCCATCACCCCGCGCGGCGAACTGCGTGATCTTGCCCGCGGGATTCTTGGCGACGACTTCTTCGAGGTCTATGTGAAGGCCAGCTTCGAGGCCTGCGAGAAGCGCGACGTGAAAGGCCTCTACGCCAAGGCCGCGAAAGGCGAGATCCCGAACTTCACCGGTCGGGACAGCTCGTTCGAGCCGCCGGTCAACCCTCAGCTCGTCCTCGATACCGAGCAGTTGACCATCGAGGACGCCGCTTTCGAGTTGCTCGAAGCCATTCGAAGTCAGCTCCATCTGGCTGATTCCTGATAAAGTTGCTAAAGTTGGTAATTATTACTTGCCTGCGCGGAGGAGTCTCATTACCTCCTCGCCGCGCTCCGGCCTCAAGCCGTTGATTTCCAGACCAACCGTTCTTTTCCTGTGCCCAGCTATCAGCTTTCCCACCTCGACCAAATCGAAGCCGAGGCGATCTTCATTCTCCGCGAGACGGCCGCCCAGTTTGAGAACCCGGGCCTGCTTTTCTCCGGCGGAAAGGACTCGATCGTCATGGCTTGGATCGCCCGCAAGGCCTTCCACCCGGCCCGCATGCCGTTTCCGCTGGTCCACGTGGACACCGGGCACAATTTCCCTGAGACCATCGAGTACCGAGATGACTTCGCCGCGAAACTTGAGGCGCGGCTGATCGTTGGCTCCGTCCAAAAGTCGATCGACGAAGGCCGTGTGGTCGAGGAAAAGGGCCCGAACGCCTCCCGCAACCGCGCCCAGACGACCACCCTCCTCGACACCATTGCCCAATACCAGTTCGACGCGCTGCTCGGCGGTGGCCGCCGCGACGAGGAAAAAGCCCGCGCGAAGGAGCGTTTCTTCTCCCATCGCGACGACTTCGGCCAGTGGGATCCGAAGAACCAGCGCCCCGAGCTCTGGAATCTTTTCAACGGCCGCAAGCACCCCGGCGAACACTTCCGCGTCTTCCCGCTGTCCAATTTCACCGAGATGGACATCTGGATGTACATGCAGCGCGAGGGAATCGTCCTCCCCAGCCTCTACTACGCCCACGAGCGCGACACCGTCACCCGCAATGGCACCATCCTCGCCGTTTCGGAATTCGTTCAGCCTCGCGACGGGGAAACGGTTGAGCGCAAGGTGATCCGCTTCCGCACCATGGGCGATGCCACCATCACCGGTGCCATCGAGTCCACTGCCGACACCATGGAGAAGATCATCGAGGAAGTCGCCGCCGCCCGCCAGACCGAGCGTGGCAACCGCGCCGACGACAAACGTTCTGAAACCGCCATGGAGGACCGCAAGAAGGAGGGGTATTTCTAAAGAAGAGTTTGTCAGTGTTCAGTGTTCAGTTTTCAGGATTTGAAGACTTCCACTGGCAGCTGACTGACGACAACTCTCCGCTGAAAACTTCAAACTGAACACTCGCAAACTTTCCCCATGGACCTTCTCCGCTTCACCACCGCCGGCTCCGTTGACGATGGCAAATCCACGCTCATCGGCCGGCTGCTTTACGATTCCAAGTCGATCTTCGAGGACCAGCTCGAGGCCATCGAGGAAACGTCGAAGCGCCGCGGCGACGGCCATGTGGACCTCGCGCTTCTAACAGACGGGCTCAAGGCCGAGCGCGAGCAGGGCATCACCATCGATGTCGCCTACCGTTATTTCGCCACGCCGAAGCGGAAGTTCATCATCGCCGACACGCCAGGGCACATCCAGTACACCCGCAACATGGTGACCGGGGCTTCGACGGCGAACCTTGCCATCATCCTTGTCGATGCACGCAAGGGCGTCATCGAGCAGACGAAGCGCCACAGCTTCATCGCCAACCTGCTCCGCATCCAGCACGTCGTGGTCGCGGTCAACAAGATGGATCTCGTGGACTACTCGGAAGAGGTCTACAACCAGATCATCAAGAGCTATCAGGAGTTCGCCTCGCGCCTCGACAACATCGTCGACATCACGCCGATCCCGATCTCGGCCTTGAATGGCGACAACGTCGTCGACAAGTCCACCAACATGCCTTGGTTCCAGGGTCCATCATTGCTCTATCACCTCGAGCACGTCTATGTCGGCGGTGAGGAAAACCACGTCGATGCGCGATTCCCCGTCCAGTGGGTGATCCGCCCGCAGAGCGACGAATGGCATGACTTCCGCGGCTACGCGGGTCGTGTGGCCGGCGGCGTGTTCAAGCCCGGCGACGAAATCACCGTCCAGCCCTCCGGTTTCACCAGCCGGATCAAGGCCATCCATACGGCCGACAGCAGTCTCGATGAAGCTTACGCCCCGCAAAGCGTGACCCTCACCCTTTGCGACGAGATCGACATCTCGCGCGGGGACATGATCATCAAGCGCAACAATCCGCCGCAGGTCTCCCAGGATCTGGAAGCGATGATCTGCTGGTTCTCGAACAAGCCGATGCCTCCCCGCGCCAAGCTCCTGCTCCGCCACACCACGCGGGAAATGCAGGCCATCGTCAGCGAGGTGAAGTATCTCGTGGACATCAACACACTTCACAAGATCGAGGAGCCCGGAACGTTCGCCATGAACGACATTGGCCGCATCTCCCTGCGCACCGCCCAGCCGGTGATCCACGATTCCTATCGAAGGAACCGCCAGACCGGCTCCTTCATCCTCATCGATCCCGGCACCAATGAAACGGTGGCCGCGGGGATGATCATTTAGGCCCATTCCTGGCGGATTGTCAGGAATTCCGAAGGTCGCTTGTTCCTCTCTGGACAGGCGCCCCACTCACGCTCACGGCGTGACCCAGATCCAACCAGCAGCATCGTGTCAGCCGTACTGATCATTGCAGGGGGAGACATCTCCAACAAGCTGCCCCACCTGCGGGCAGGTTTTGCGTGTCCCGCCCTCATTCCCCTCAACACGCGGCCGCTGGCCTCCTACGTCATCGAGTTCTACCGCGGCCGGCATGACGTCCACCTTTTTGTGGACGAGGCCTTCCTCCAGGAGGTGCAACTCGAACTGCCCCCGCGCCGCCACGGCTTCACCCTTCACGGCGTCGTTCGTGGCCAGGGGGTGGTCGATACCCTTCGCCAGGCGCTTCAGGCGGTGCCGGCCTCCGAGGACCTCATCGTCAATCTCGTCACCACCATTCCGGTGGCCGATCCCGAGCTCAACGAGGTCCAGGGTGGAAGCCTGCCAGCCCATTCCACCTCGGCCTGGTCCGCCATCTCCCGCAGCGGCGACAGTCTGGAGTTTCACGCCAAGGGTGAGGTCCGGCCGGATCACTCACTCGCCTTCACCGGCATCTTCCGTCTGGAAGCGCCCGTGCTCTCGGCGGCGGTCGAGTCGGCTCCGCGTCGCCAGGATCTTCTCTCCGTGGTCGAGGAGGCTGCCTCCCTTTCCCCTCTCCAGCTCCGCGAGGTCGAGTGGATCGACTGCGGGCATGAGACAAACTACTATCGCAGCCGGGCCGCCCTGATCAACAGCCGCTCGTTCAACCGCCTGCGGGTGGACTCCCGTCGCGGCACGATCATCAAGTCCTCCAGCGACAAGGAAAAGCTCGCCCGCGAGGTTTCCTACCTGGAAACCCTGCCACCCGGGCTGCGGATCCTCTTTCCAAGACTCGTCTCCGTGTCCGGCTCAGAAGGCAGGGTGGATTCCTATGAAATGGAGTACTACGGCTACCCGAACCTGGCCGAGTACCTGATCTACTGGAATCTTAGTAAGGAAAGCTGGTGGCGCTGCTTCGATGGACTGCATACCACCCTGTCCCTTTTCCGCGAGCACCCCGCCTCCATCGGACCCGCGAGTTACCGGGATTTCCATTGGAACAAGACCATCGCCCGCATCGAGTCCTATCTTTCCAGCATCCCGGATGCGTCCCTGCGGGAGACGCTTTCCAAAACAGGTCTCAGCATCGGTGGGCGGGCGATTCCGCCGCTTCCCCAACTCCTGGCCTCCGCAGAGGAAGTCATCACCCGTGCCTACCGGGAGCAGGAGTTCGGCACCGTCCACGGCGACTACTGCTTCAACAACATCCTCTTCGATGTCGCCTCCGGCATCGTCCGGCTGATCGATCCGCG
>JAIYDT010000388.1 GCA_027487355.1 Verrucomicrobiaceae bacterium | reverse complement strand
CTTGGCTGGGGATTTCCTCGGCGGTCTTTCTCTGCCTGGCCAGTTTGACCGCGACTCAAGCCCAGGCATCGATCAGCACCTCCGACCTGCGTTGCGAGTACCTCACCAATCCAGTGGGGGTCGAGATCATCAAGCCACGCCTTTCATGGATGGTCGAGTCAGATCAGCGCGGCGAAAGGCAAACCGCCTATCAGATCCTCGTGGCCTCCACCGCCGCGAATCTGGATGCCGACAAGGGCGACCTTTGGGATAGTGGTCGAGTCATGGGAGACACTACCGGGCAGATAGCCTATGCCGGCACCGAGCTTGGATCCAGGACCCGTTGCGTCTGGAAGGTCCGGTCGTGGGACCGGGATGGCAAACCTTCCAAGTGGAGCAAGCCCGCCACGTGGACGGTGGGACTTCTCAAGGCCGAGGACTGGAGCGCGAAGTGGATCGAAGCGAAAGTCAGGGCAAAGGTCACGCCTGGTCAGCCACTGCCGGTCATCCGCAAGGCGACTTATGAAGCGGTGGACGCCAGTGCATCGATCGATGCCACCGACCTTCTCATCAAGCATACTCGACAAGGGGAGTTCGAACTCCCGATTCAAAACGAAGTCTTCGGCAAGGACCCCGCCTTCAGAACCCCCAAACAACTGCGGGTCGAGTATGAAATCCAAGGCCGGAAAACCGTCCGGCTTTTTCCGGAACTTTCCAGCCTGCACTATCCCGAGGACCTTTCCCCGCCCCCCGTCATCACCCGCGCGACCTATGAAGCCATCGACGGCAGCGGCTCTCTCGATGTGACCCAGAAGTTGAACAAGCAGGCGGAGTCGGGAAGCTTCTCATTGAAGGTTGAAAACGATGACCTCGGAAAAGATCCATCCCTGGATCACATCAAGCGACTGAAGATCGAGTTCAGCCTCAACGGACAATCGTGGAGCAAGGTCATCGCCGAACATCAGGCCTTCCACTACCCGTCCGACCTCGTCCAACCCTCCACCGTTCCCTATCTGCGTCGAGCCTTCACGCCGGCCAAGACAGTCGCCCGCGCGGTCATCTACGCCACGGCTCTCGGAGTCTATGAGCTTTCCCTAAACGGCAAGCGGATCGGCGACCACATCCTCGCCCCCGAGTGGACGGATTTCTCAAAGCGCCTCCGCTATCAGGAATACGATGTCACCTCGATGATGGCCGCCGGAACCAACGTCCTCGGAGCCCAGGTGGCGGATGGCTGGTACTCCGGCCACATCGGAAATGGGGGTTATCAATACTGGGGAAGAAGCCCGGCACTGTTCGCCCAGATGGAGCTGACCTACGAGGATGGTAGTACTGAGCGCATCGTCACCGACAAGTCCTGGAAGGCCCACTTCAGCCCTCTGGTCTCCACCGACTTCATGATGGGCGAGGAATACGACGCCACCAAGGAAATCAACGGCTGGGATCGTCCGGAGTTCAACGACTCCAACTGGCCGCAGGTCAATGAACGATCAGAGCCCGTCCGCGAGCTCGATGGACAGGTCATGGAGCCCGTTCGCAAGTTGGCGGAGCTGAAACCCAAGGCCGTGACGGAACCGAAGGCCGGCAAGTGGACCTACGATCTCGGCCAGAACATGGTCGGCGTGGTCCGACTGAAAATCTCCGCCACTCCCGGCACCCGGATCACCCTCCGGCACGCCGAAATGCTCAATCCGGACGGCACCGTTTACACCGACAACCTGCGCGGTGCCCCCTCCATCGACACTTATGTCTGCAAGGGCGGCTCGACCGAGATCTGGCAGCCGAAGTTCACCTTCCACGGCTTCCGCTACGTCGAGCTGACCGGCGTTTCCAGCAAGCCGCCGCTCGACGCGGTCACCGGAATCGTGATCGGATCCGACACGCCCGTGACCGGTGACTTCTCCTGCTCCGATCCGCAGGTCAACCAGCTCTTCTCCAACATCACCTGGGGTCAGCGCGGCAACTACCTCAGCGTCCCCACCGATTGCCCGCAGCGCGACGAACGTCTCGGCTGGATGGGCGATGCCCAGGTCTTCGTCAAAACCGCCACCTACAACGCGAACGTCGCCGCCTTCTTCACCAAGTGGCTCGTCGATGTCGATGACAGCCAGGAAACCAGCGGCCGCTTTGCCGATGTCTCTCCCTTCGCTGGCCCCTCGAAAGGCACACCTGCTTGGGGAGATGCCGGAGTGATCTGCCCGTGGACCCTTTACCAGGCCTATGGCGATCTCCGGCTGCTGGAGCGCCAGTATCCCTCGATGGTGAAGTGGGTGGAGTTCTGCAAATCCCAGTGCCCCGACTTCATCCGCAGCGGCGACCGTGGCAGCGACTACGGCGACTGGCTCTCCATCGGAGCGGACACCGACAAGGAACTCATCGGCACGGCCTACTTCGCCTACTCCACCAGCCTGCTCGCCAAGGCCGCTTCGGTTCTTGGAAAGACCGAGGACGCGAAGGCCCATGAAGACCTCTTCCAATCGATCAAAAAGGCCTTCATCGCGCGCTACGTTTCCTCAGACGGCCACGTCCGGAGCGAGACCCAGTGCGCCTACCTCATGGCCCTCCGGTTCGACCTTCTGCCCGATGACCTGCGTGCCAAGGCCGCCAGTTATCTCGAGGCGGACATCATCCAGAAGGACTATCATCTTTCGACTGGATTCGTCGGCGTCAGTTATCTCCTGCCCGAACTGACGAAGGCAGGAAAAATCGACACCGCCTATCGTCTCCTGCTGCAGGACACCTTTCCCTCCTGGCTGTTCTCGGTGCGCATGGGAGCCACCACCATCTGGGAGCGCTGGGATGGATGGACACCTGACAAGGGCTTCCAGAACATCGGCATGAACTCCTTCAACCACTACTCCCTCGGTTCCTGCGGGGAGTGGCTCTACGAAACGGTCGCCGGCATCCGCACCGATCCCGAACACCCCGGCTTCAAGAAGATCATCATCCATCCCCTGCCCGGCACCCGCCTCAACAGCGCCAAGGGCACCTTCTATTCCGTCCACGGCCTGGTCCGCAGCGAGTGGAAAACGGTCAAGGGTGGCTTCAAGCTGAACGCCTCCATCCCCGCCAACACCACCGCCACCGTTTACCTGCCCACGCGGGACGTTGCCTCCATCAAGGAATCCGGAAAACCCGTCTCCACCGCCGAAGGCGTCACCTTCCTCCGCACGGAAAGCGGCGAGGCCGTCTTCACCATCGAGTCCGGAAGCTACGAATTCACGTCGCTGACAAACTGACTCAGGGAAGATGGGCATCCAATGGAGTTGCGACATTCCTGTCGCGACCATTACCCGGCATTGTCGCGACACGAATGTCGCGACTCCATTACACCCTGTTTGTTTTTGTGTTCATTTGGTGGCCCTCAGAATTGAAAAAGCTCCGGCGGCATCCTCACCGCCTGCCTCAGTCCACCGGTCTCCATCCATACGCGGCTGGAACCAAACAGTCATTACTCCAACTACCAAACCTGCATCGTCGAGCACAGGCGCACCGCTGAATCCCCGAATGTCAACGTGTGGTGTGATGTCAAAGCGAAAGCGATCTCCAAATCCTCTCGCCGTGACGACCCCTGAATAGACTTTCTGAGCGACATTCGGCTCGGCATAGGACACTCCTACCAAGTGAACTCTTTCGCCCACGCTCACCGGAGTGCGTCGAAGGCGTAGTGCATGAGCGTAAGTTGGCGCGGCAGCCACTTTCAGCAGAACCCAATCGTTATTCGTTGGTCCATCGGTGCGCGAGGCTGAACCAAGGAGTTTGATGGCACGATCAGGCATGGTGCGCGGATACATTACCCATGATTGAAAGCTGGCATCCAGCTCGGCGAGGGTCACCTCTGGTTCAACACCTCCGTTCTCGCCCAATAAGTGTCTTGCTGTGGCGGCCAATATCTCCCCACCCTCGCTACGCACTAGAAAACCGCTGGCTCCGCTAAGTGGGCTGTGCCCCCTGAATTTTGCGGTATTGGTAAGCACGAGTTGGGGCCATTGTTCGTGTGGGAG
>JAIYDT010000602.1 GCA_027487355.1 Verrucomicrobiaceae bacterium | reverse complement strand
CTGTATCCGTAGTCAGTCACACCCGAGCCCAAATCCTTGATTTTACGAGGATTTGGGGCGTGAGTTTGGGGTGTCATTTCGGGATTCGAGGCGCTCGGCCCGCCGCCTTTGGGTCGTTGGGGCTGAGTCTGCGGGAGATCACCGGAGGGAGGATCATCCCCATTTGGCCGTTCGTTGCGCCGGGCGGCGGCTTCCGCGACCGGATCGTGACCGATCAAAGATCTGGATGAGAGTGCAACCATCTCAGCAAAGGTATCTACCGACTCTTCCGCACCCTTGGAAGACAAATCCTCACCTGATGGCTGAACTTGGCCATGACGACCGTACAGATCATGAGTGTCATCCAGGCGACCATGCGGATGACAGCGGGCGTGGACCTCGCGCAGGGCGTCGATGTGGACGTGAGTGTAGATCTGCGTGGTCTCCAGGCGGGCATGGCCCAACATTTCCTGAACATAGCGGATGTCCGCTCCTCCGCGGTGCATGTCCGTGGCGCAGGCGTGACGAAAGAGGTGGCAGGAGCCCCGCATCTCGATCCCACAGCGTTTCATCAGCCCCTTGATCCAGTTGCCCAGCGAGCCGGGAGAAATGCGGGTGCCGTAGCCGCTGAGGAACAATGCTGTTTCCTGCGGCAGATGATCAAAAAGCGGTCTGGACTCGGCGAGAAAGCGGGTCATCCAGGCGGCTGCACGTTCGCCGACCGGCAGCATGCGGCTCTTTCCGCCTTTTCCTCTTCGAATCATGATGACTTGGCGGAAGGCATCGTAGTCGCCGAGGTCAAGGTTCGCCATCTCCGTGCGACGAATCCCGGTTGCGTAGAACAGTTCAAGCATGGCCCGGTCTCTCAGACCGAACGGATCAGCAGGGTTTGGCAGCGCGAGGATTCGTTCAATTTCAGGAGCCTCAAGAGCTTTGGGAAGGAGCCGCGCGCTCTTGCGGGGAAGATCCAAATCGGCTGCGGGGTTGGCTGGAATCGCTCCGGTCCGGCAAAGCCAGGCGAAGAATCTCCTGATGCACCCAAGTCGGGCCAACTGGGTGTTGACGGCCAGGGCGACATGGGTTCGAGGAGAACGGTAGTGATGCAGATGAATTTGGAAGCTCTCGATGGTCGCTCGTGTGAAAGCCGAGGGGTCGATCAGTTTGTTCTCTTCCGCCCATGCCACGAACTGCGTGAGTGCCCAGCGATGGGCGTCAATGGAACCTTGAGAGTAAGCGCGGGCCGCAAGGTGCTCCAGGAATACGGCGGTCCACTTGTTGAGGCTCGGTTGCTCTGTGGGGATGTAAGCGCGGGCGAGCAGACCGCCTTTGCGTCTTCCGCGCATTCCGATGAGGTTTGATCGTCCGGGTACTCCTGCCATGGGACATGATTCATACACGGAGTTCTCACCCATGGCGAGGTCTGCAAACGAGTCAGATGTTTGTGCAGCTTCCCGATCCGTTCGCCAAGGGCGGCGGACTGACCGCACACATTCGTAGATCCCTTTCATGGTGGGTGGATGAGGGTGAAGGAATCTTTCACGAATGGCGCTTGACCGCATGCCACACTCCCGAAGTGTTTCCAGGCCTGACTTCTGTGCAGGCCACGTGTGGGGTCATTTCCTTGCACTCCGCCAGCGAATACCCGCTAAGCCTGGCAAGGGTCGGAAACCGAAGTTCGCAGAACAGATCCGAGGCAAACATCTCCTCCGAAAGTGGATGCTCCATCATGGCTGCGAGGCAGGATTTGCTGATCGCCATCGTAGCCAGCGGGATCACCCCGCAGGCCGCATCCCTCGCGGAGGCCGGGAGTCGATTCAACTCCCGGAACCAGGGCCAGCCGGGAGAGGAATCCGGAAACACGATCTCTCGACCGACAAAATCCCCAGGAGGAAACACCTTCGCCAGTGACTGCCTGAAGAGCACGTCCCACTCCAGAAACGCCACGCGATCAAACTCCAGCAGCCTTCCTGTCTCCAACCACCAGTTCCGCATGGCCCGGTCACAGTTCCTCCAAGCCATGTGCCGTGAATGCTCACAGCGACCGAGTTCACCCTGGAGAACATGCACGGGAACGCCTGGATTCTTCGCAAGAAACTCTCCCAAATGCGGGACACCGCGATCTCCGTAGGTGTGCCAAACCGAAATCCAGCGTTCACCCGGAACTCCTACGTCAGGAGCAACGGCCTCCACGACACGCCCACAGTCTTCGCCGTCGAGCACGAGCCACTCATTGGGCCAATCAAACCATTCAAGAACGATCGAGCCCTCCTCAAGCTTGCACCACGTTCCGTTGCATCCTGAGGACTTCCGTTGAAACGTTCCGTTTCCATACAGAAAGAGATGATCCTTCCAGGTTGCGCTTGCGGCGAGAATGGTCCGAGAAGGCGTTTCCGTCAGGGCTGCATGAATGGCCTTGAGCCGCTCAGGACTGCACCAGTGGGCGGTGATCTGACCGTTGTCACGTGTCGGTGCAGGCACTGCGTTCCATCTTAACTTCGGAGATGCGATTCCAACGGCCCCAAGCCGAATGGCCGCCTCTCCGATGATCACATCCTCTGCTCCTCGCATCGCCAGGCGAGGATCGTTGACAAGAGCCTCCACCATTTGGCGTGACAGGAGATATCCCGCTCCGCCGCTGGGAGATCCCCGCGAGTCCAGCATGGAATTGCCCACGAAGTCGCCGTCGAGCGTCGTCAGCTCCCAAAGTCGTGGCAGGCAAACGTATGTGTCATCATCGCACTTGAAGAGCCAATCGAACTCATACTGCTGGAGAGCGGATCGGAAGAACGCGATCACCTTTTCCGGTAGGGCCTCGTAACTGTCTTCCACATCCAGCGTGACGGTGTCTGGTTCTTCCTCAAGGGGCAGGTCACCCCCCACGAAGAAGACACACTCAATGCCCTCTTCTTTTCGGTCCAGCCAGGTGTCTCTCACTGCCTGGCGCTTTTCCGTGTAGGGTCGGCAACTGCAAATCCCGACCAGGATCCGGCAAGGCCGATGGGTTGGCGGCTTCGGGCTGGCCGACACAGACGGCAGTGGATGCCTTTCAAGAAGACTGGCAAAGACGCTTTCCGGAGAAAGATTGTGCATCGCATCGGGTTCCCGGCGAAGCATCTCACCCCAAAGATGAACTCCCAAAGAGGATGAAAACCTCGCTTGCTCAAGGGAATAGGTGCCATCGAATGAATGACGCCAAACGCCCCACGGCACGGGATAGACCGAGTGGCTCGGAGCGGCGAAACGTTGAAGGCCGAAACAGTTGACCGCTTTGGTGAATTCACGAGGGCCTGTCACACCCCATGGAACATTGATCCGTAGCTCCCGAACCGTCCGGAACTCCTCTCTCAATCGCGCTTTGCGCTCGAAATCCTCCCTCTGATCCCATGGAACGGGTGAGCAAGGATCTTCGGAAAGCTGGGCAAGCCACCGATTCAGCGGATGCCCCGCGCTGAAACGCACGAGTCCCAATGACGCCAAGCCATTGCCCTCGGAGGCAAACCAGGGCTCCTGGCCCACTGCGAATGAAGTGAGGCTGGCAACGTCCATGTCCGTCCACAAACCTCCATGAATCGAAAGCAACTGGTACCTGAACCAGTCAGCGAACGGCGAGTAACTGCCTGACGAATGGCGATAAACCTTATCCGGGCTCAAGATCGAACCGGCGTCCTCGACTTCTACGCCCTCGGGGATTCCCCTGAACTGCCGATACGTCCAAAGCCGGAAACGAAAGCCATGGTCCAGATACGAGCGCATGCAGAGCTGGGCAAGGCGGGGAATGTGATCTCCGATCCACATCCCTTCAACAAGTGGCTTGTCTCTGGACAACTCGACCACGGGGCCAAGAGCCGTGTAGTCTGCCGAGTAAAGGGCGCGGATCCTCTCCGCCTGAACCTCCGAGATGAGACCTAAGCCGCCGATGCTGCTGGCATTCTCATGCGGGATCTCTCCCCACCCCCGCCAGCGATACCAGTCGGCTAGATCCGAAAGATCAACCACCGCATCCACATCCTGCCGGGAGTAGTAATCCGACTGCCGTCTGATGTGCTCGTCCTGCTCAAGGACTGGCTTCCTGAGTTCCTCCTCAGCCCTTTTGATCCATTCATCAAGGTCGCACGGCCAATCTTCGAGTCGTCCTCTGCTGCCATCGACGGAGAAATGGCGGAAGTTACTGAGAAAGCGGGAAACCGGGTCCCTCCAAACTGCAAACGTCAGCAGATCGGCGGGCTTTCCACTCGAAACCGGGAGCAGATATTCCGAATCCGTGCCGAACCCAATGGTCCCATGAACTTCGGATTTTGATTTGGGGGTGATTCCGCGCGTGGCCAGCACGGCGGCTTTCAAGGACGTGCAGGCGTTCTTCGAGATGCAGACGGCTGCCCAACCTTGGCTTCGGTTCACGAGGTAATAGTTTCCCATCATGGCGTTGGAGATGGCTAATCAGGAAGACCGGCAATGATCTCGAACACATTCTGCCAAGAGGCGAGCGAGGCGCTCCTGCCCCCCAGTTCCAAGGCCCGGAGCCGTGCAGCTTCCGCCATCTCCAATCGCAGATTCGGTTCGTAGGCCATCTTGCTGGCGAAGTAGATGAAGTCCCGCGCATGTCTGCAAAGCCACCCGGTCTTTCCGTGTTCGACCATTTGTCGCCAGCCACCTCGGTCATCGACAATCAGCACGCTCCCACTCGCCATCGCTTCAAACCCAACCCTGGGCCAGTTTTCAGTGGTGTCCATCGGCTGTAGCACGATCTCACAATGGCGATAGAAATCCTGCTGCGATACCTCGTTCTGGTCTTTGGCGATCCGGATCCAGTCGTAAGGCTTGCCGATCTTTGCCTCGCTCTTCGGTCCGAATCCGAGGAACAGTCCTCGCTTGAACTTCGGCGACACAAAATACTCGTAGATGTGGAGCGTGTTGGCCGCAAACTTATCGGCATCGTGACGGGAGATTCTCCCGCAACCGAAATACTCGGACTCGCGCGAGCTGATGAAGGGAAAACGCGAAGCATCGAAGTAGGGCGAAAACGTCTCAAACTTGATCAAAGGATCTCGATTGAGGGCGCGCAACTGGGGTTCAATTCGATCCTTAACCTCCTGATTTTGGTAAAGAAACATGGCGATTTGACCATCGCTCATGCATTGACGCTCCTTTTCAAAGATCCAGGTCATGCAGTTGACGAAAACCGTCCGGAGCGTGTGCCTGCGTATCTCTGGAAGAAAGTTCAGGAAATCAGCATTGCAGAATCCGAAGACCGGGTCACCACTTTGAATCCCGGAGAAGTCGTTGGCTGAATGGATCTTGGCTCCCAGTTCCATCATTGGAACGTGCAACGGTGATGTCTCAATGCCCCCATGGGTGGGGATCAAATGCACCTCCAGGCCCAACTCGATCCAGATCAAAATCTGATGGTGGAGTTCTGTGCCCGCACCGCCGTATAGCCCCGGGAACCCGTGAACAAAAACCCGTTCAATTTTGGAACTCATCTCGTGTATGATGGACCTAAAGGACTAGCAAGCGACTGGCTGAAATCAATCACTATGACAAAATTCTTAGGATTTGTTGATTTTTAATGGCCAAGATGAAGAAGGTGGAAATGAAGTCACCCAAAATAAATTGACGGATGCCTTCACTTTGATGTTCCTTGTTTCATAAGCACCGAGAAGCCATGACACCGTCGTCTTCCTCTTCGTCGTTCTCACCAAGTGAAAGCTCTTCTTCGAGCGAGAGTTCCTCTTCGAGTGAAATCACCTCTTCGAGTGACAGCTCCTCATCGAGTGACAGTTCCTCATCGAGCGACAGTTCCTCATCGAGTGACAGTTCCTCATCGAGTGACAGTTCCTCATCGAGCGACAGTTCTTCTTCGAGCGACAGTTCTTCTTCGAGCAGCAGCTCTTCTTCCAGCAGCAGTTCCTCTTCAAGCAGTGCTGTTCGGCCTGTTTTCGGCATACCCGTCAGACACTGCAACTGTGAACCCAGTTGCCCGATTTCGTCTCCTCCGGTCGTGAGCGGACCGACTTCGAATCTAAAGGTGAGAACCGGGGTAGACTCGAAATCAGGCTTCACGGTCATCGAGCAATCCCCGCCACAAGGTGGCGGCGGTCTGGGTATCAGCGTCCCTCTTGGCCTTAATTCCGTCCAGGTCGAAGGAGGGCAAACGACGTGGTCAACTCCTTCCATACAAGGATTGAATGGAGCGACGTCGGGCGGTCCAGCGCCCGGTACAGTGACATTTGCGCCGAAGCCAAGCATGCTTGAGGCCTTTGATGCCCCATCGCCGATGCCTTCCGGTGGGACCGTCTTCTACTCCCCGCGCTATTTCATCCGCAGTCAACTGGCTTACGACTATTCAACCGCACTCTACACACTCACGGCCACAGATGGGACGAAGACCGTCTTCGATGAAGCAGGCAGGGTGATATCGGTTACGAGCCCCGGTGGCCAGATTGCGTCCTACAGTTACAGTGGCTCTGAACTGGAAAGCATCACGGTCGTGAATGGAAGCGACTCGAACGAGTATGCTTTCACCTGGAGCAGCGGCCTCTTGACTTCGCAGATTACCAGCGTCAACAGCCATCCACTCTCAAAGGTCGAGTATGCCTATGACGGCACCAAGCTGGTGACCGTGAAGGAGTATGAGAACTCGGCCGCTTCGGGCAGCCCGGTCTGGGGCAGCGCCATCAATTCGACTCTCTTCACTTACAATTGGGATTACCGGGTCAGGCATGTTGTTTCCCCTGCCAAATGGCGACAAATGGTCAACAATGGAATTGCCAATCCCGAGACTGCCACTGAAAGCCAGCTCAATGCTTATGCCGAAGTTGAGTACGAGTATCTTTCGTCAGGTCAGGTCTCCGTCATGTTCACCAACGGCAGGGAATACGTTTACTACTTCTCCTATGCGTTCAACTATTCGGCAGGCACCTCGTTCAATGACTGGGCCGGGCGTACGGATGTCAGTTGCCCGGACGGCGTGATCAAGAGCTATTTCTTCAATCCCTACGGACAGCTCATGCTGAGCCGTGTCTCAGCTTCCGAAGTTTGGTATCCCATTTACCAGCAGTTCGAAGAGGTCAGTGCGCGCCTGCTGCTTTCCGCATCTGGATCGGCCATTGCTTCTGTTGACGAGTCCAGCCCATCGCTTGTGACCCTTCAGACCTCCACCGGGTTGGTGAGGACCTTCACCTACGATTCGGATGGAAATCTCACCCACGAGCGGGTCAAGAAGGGCAGCGGAGGCACTCCGATCTTGCTGGAGAGCATGGACTACATCAGCCGGACCGCAGGTGGCTACACCCTCTACAAGCTGTCTTCGCAGCGTCAGTATCGCAGCGACGATGGGGCGTTGTATTCGACCACCTCCTACGCCTACACTTGGCACTCCTCGACTCTTCAGGTCGAATCGATCACAACGACGCTTCCACAAGTTCTGATCAATGAAAATGGAACTGAGGCGACCTACACCCGTCAGGAAGGGTATGACATCCGGGGATTTCTCGTCCAGACCATCGATGAGAAGGGAACCGTCACCACCTACCAGTACGATGACGTCTTAGGCCGGCGGATCTCGATGGTTCAAGATGCCTCCTCCGGTGGATTGGGCCTTCGGACCGATTACAGTCTTGATGACTTGGGAAGGACCGTGAGAACGCTCGGCCCCGTTCATGCGATCGATATCTCCGGCACCTCCACATCAGTCCGAAGCGCCCAGTGGACGTATTACAAGGACGATGTAGGTGAAGTGATCACCTTCCGTGGCTACCAGGTCCAAGGCAGCACCCCGGTTGACCAAATCGTCGGTCCAGTCACCATCTCGCGGCCCAATCTCGCTCCTCCTTCCGGTTATTCCGGATGGAGGCAGAGTGCCAGCATCGAGGCCGTGTATTCCGGTTCCGGTATTCCGTCACCGACCACTACATTCGCCCAATCCACTTGGGTGCGCTGGACGGTCGAGCTGCTCGACACGGCCGGAAAGCTCAAGAAACGCTGGTCCTACTTCAACATTCCTTCCAGCGGCTACGGCACGCAGTCGGTCAATTATGGCGAACGGCTTTTCGCCTACGACAGCGCAGGTCGCCAGAACGAGTCCACCTGCCCGGGCGGCACGACCGACAAGACCACCTACAACGCGATGTCGTGGCCAATCACCGAAGAACTGGGAACCAGTGCAGGTCTCAGTGTTACTCGTCAAAACGAGTACGACATTGATGGCAATCTCACCAAAGTGACGTTGCCGGTTGACAGTGCCACGGCCAACGACCGCATCACCAATCATTCCTACGATTGGCGCAACCGCCTCATCCAGACCCAGACCACCGTTCAAAAAGACGGCAGCGGAAACTGGGATCTTTTCACCACGACGGATTACAACACCCTCAATCAGCCACTGACGGTTTCGACCTACCATACCTCTGTCTCGGCGGGCAACCTCACCAGCAGGCAGACCACTGCCTACGACTCTCTTGGGCGCGTATATCAGACGCAGGTCTTTGCAGTCAGCTCGACCGGGACGACCTCGAATCCCCAGGTTTCCAATCTCTATTACGGCCCCACTGGCCAGGTCGCGCGCAACGCTCCCGCAGGCAGCACCCTGTTCACGGCCAGCGTTTACGATGCGATTGGGCGCAACACTGTCACCTACCAGGCTTACGGCAGTTACACCTTCCCAGCAGACCCCTCCAACGTGTCCGGCGCGGTGGTCATGTCCCAGCAGGAAATGGCCTGGGATGGCGCCGGCAATCTACTCAGCACCATTTCCCGCGACCGCTTTGACGACACCACCGGCAATGGCCCCTTGGGGAACCCTACCAGCACGACCCTGCCTAAAGCCCGCGTCAGCTATGCCGCGAGCTATGCTGACGGCATCGGACGCAATGTGGCCACCGCCAACTATGGCACCAATGGCGGCTCTTCTTGGACCAGGTCGGCGACCATTCCGACACGATCCGACACGGTTCTTGTCAACTCGACGACCTACGACCCCGCTGGAAATCCCACCGTCCAGACCGATCCTGCGAGCATCAGCATCACCAAGACCTTCGACAATCTTGATCGCCTCATCACGGTGGTCGAAAACTCGGGTGGCGGCAGCGGCACCACCCGGACCACCCATTACGAGTACACCGATGACGGCTGGTTGATCAAACTCAAGAGTGACAACGGCACCACAGGTCAGCAAGTCACCGAGTGGGTGCGCGACGTCGTGATTTCCTCGGGAGGTTCCACGATCAACAGCAAGCGCCTCGTCTCCAAGAAGATCTATCCGGACAGCACGGGAGCGACCGACGTGGTCACCTACACCTACAATCGCCAACTTCAGGTCATCGGCATGACCGACCAGGCCGGCACAGCCCACGCTTACAGTTACGACAAGCTCGGACGACTTCTCAGTGACACCGTGACCTTCCCCTCGGGGACCGCGCTCGATACCACTGTCGGCAAGCTCTCGACCGGCTACAATGAGCGTGGCCTCGTCGTCCGCTCCACCAGCAGCAACGCGGCTGGCACTACAGTCCTCAACGAGGTCAAGCGCGAGTACAACGGCTTCAACCAGCTGGTCACCGAATATCAGGAGCACAATGGCGCGGTGGACCCCGCAACGAGTCTCAAGGTTCAATACAGCTACGCCAATGGAAGCGCCAACACCGTCCGCCCCACCGGCATCACCTACCCGGACAGCACGGTAATCACGACGGCCTACACCGGCACACAGGCCTCAGCGATCAGCCGTCCTGATCAGATCAAGGAAGGCACTTCCGTCGTCGCCAGCTACGCGTATCTCGGCCTTGGAACCGTCGTGGACCTGAACTACGACGCTGCCAGCAACGCTCACCTCACCATGCAGAATGGCGGCACCGGGGACGCGGGCGACAAATACACCGGGCTCGACCGCTTCGGTCGTTTGGTTGAAACGATCTGGAAAACCAGCTCAGCTGAACAGGTTCACACGAAATATGGACGAAACCGTGTCGGTGGTGTAGTCTGGCAGAACAACGTGAAAGCCCACGCGTCATCCGTTGTCACCCAAGACAACTACTACTGGTATGACGGTCTCCAACAGGTGACCCGTCACGACCGTGGGGACCTCACGCCGTCCTCGGGTCCGCCCTACACCGGCATCGATCCAACGACCCGACAGCAGCAGGAAGACTTCACCTTCGATCAAACCGGCAACTGGACTCAGTTCCAGACCCAGAGCCCTTCGCTTGTCCAGAGCCGGACGCACGACAAGGCCAATCAAGTCACCAGCCTGACCAACCCCAGCAGCGTCATCCAGCCGGTCTTTGATGCCACCGGCAACATGACCACCATGCCCAAAGCTGGGAACTGGACCACTAGCAATTCCTTGCAGTGGGATGCTTGGAATCGCTTGGTCAAGCTCACCGAAGGCAGCAGCACCATCACCTACGCTTATGATGCGCTGACACGTCGGACGACGAAGACCAATAGCAGCGAAACTCGCCACTACTACTACGACCGCCAGTGGCGGGCTGTTGAGGAACGGGTTGCGGGGGCCAGCATCACCGTCGATCGCCAATACACCTGGAGCCTGATCGACCGCTGGACGCTCATCCGCCGCAAGCGCACGGTCACCACCTCGCTCGATGAAACCCGCTTCGTCCTCAAGGACTACCTTGACCCGGCGGCCATCATCGACAGCAGCGCCACGGTCGATGAACGCTTCGGCTACGACGCCTTCGGGAAGCTCAACCTGATGACTCCGGCCTTCGCGACCCGCAGCACCAGCGTCTGCGATTGGAACTTCCTGTTCCATGCGGAGTTTCTAGATTCCGACAGCGGGCTCTACAACTACGGATACAGGTACTACCATCCGGAGTTGGGCAGATGGCCTAGCCGGGATCCAATCGGGGAGAAGGGCGGGATGAATTTGTATGTGTTTATCGGAAATGCACCTTCTAACAGTTAT
>JAIYDT010000282.1 GCA_027487355.1 Verrucomicrobiaceae bacterium | reverse complement strand
CTGCGGCGTTGGCGGACGGCTTCGAAGAGACAGACGCCGGTGGCGACGGAGACGTTCAGGCAGGCGACCTTTCCGGCCATCGGGATGGAGGCGAGGAAGTCGCAGTTCTCCTCGGTGAGGCGACGCATGCCTTTTTCCTCGGCTCCAAGGATGAGGCCCAGCGGTCCCTTGAGATCGAGTTCGTAGATCGACTTCGTGGCGCGATCCGAGGTGCCGACGAGCCAGAGACCGGCGGCCTTCAGCTTCTCCATCGTGCGGGCGAGGTTGGTGACCTGGATGAAGGGGACATGGTCGGCGGCTCCCACCGAAATGCGGCGCACGGTGTCGGTGATGCCGACGGCCTTGTCCTTCGGCGCGACGACCGCCTGGATGCCGGCGGCATCGGCCGTGCGGAGGATGGCCCCGAGATTGTGGGGGTCCTGCACACAGTCGAGGATCAGAATGAAGGCGTCCTTATTGTCCTGGACGAGCGGGTAGAGGTCCTCCTCATCGAGGGCCGGAGCCATGGTTTCCGTGCCGCGGACGTGGCGGTTGTCGCGGGCCTGAAGTTCCTGGCCGCGTGGGCGTGATTTCATGGCGGGGATGGTGGGGTGGCCCGGAAGATCAGGCAAGCCTCCCGGATTTGGGATCTGAAATTCGCGTGTCGTGGGCGATTTGAAAATGGCGACATCAACCGGCAGGCTGCCAGTTTTTCGCTGAGTCGCTGAGGCGTGATGAGGTCGCGGAGCCTCCCAATCAAAGTTTCCTCGGTGATCTCTGCGATTCCTCAGAGTCTCTGCGGAGAAAGAAGGCCGACCAGATCGACGAGCAACAATTTGACAGAGGCTCTGGGCTTGAAAACGAAAAATCCGGCACCAGGTCGCCCCGATGCCGGATCTCCGATGACCCAAACACAGATCAGAATTTCCAGACGACATCGACCGTGATGCGGTCCTTCATGATGCCGTTTTCCTCGCTGGTGAGCGGAAGTTCATAGGCGACACCGGCATCGACGTTGTCGAACAGGCGTGAGCGGAAACCGACCGCAGCGGTGACGAAGTCGCGGTTGGCGAAGGCGTTGCGGGCTCCGAAGTTGAGGAGGTCTCCCCCTTCGAACTGGGCGATCACGGGCACGAGGCCGCCGGCCTGGCTGAAGAAGTTGCGGCGTCCATCGCCGGTGTCGAGGACGTGATACCAGTTCAGCTCGACGAGCGGGGTGAAGTACTTGCAGACCTCATAGCTGGCGTGGGCGCTGACGAAGGAGCTGGTGGATTGTTGCTTGCTGAGAGGGATCTGGACTCCCGCTCCGCCTGCGAATTCCCAGTCACCGATCATTTTCAGCCCGGAAAGGATGAGGTTCACGCCGCCTTTGCCCTCTCCCTGGAAGACGTCGTGGTTTCCGGTCGGAAGTTCGAAGGTCATCGTGCCGCTCAGGGCGTTTCCTGCTGCGGGATCGAGAATGAACGCATACTTCAAGCCCGCGCCTAGGTTGGCGAAGCCGGACTGGTCGGACCAGAGCGGCGTGGTGTCGGGATTGATGTCCACGTAGCCGTCCTTGGTGGCGACGAACGAGAGGCGCTCGCTGAGGGCGATCTCGAACTGGAGGGCATAGACCTGCACGTCACCGCCCATGGGCACCAGGCCGGCGGTGGTCTGCACGAAATCGGGCAGGCGGTGGAACATCACGATCGGGTGGATGTTCGTGGTGGGCAGGGCGAGGTCGAACAGCGTCGGGTTGGTGATCGGGCGCCGGGCGTTCGCAAACGCGTCCGAGGTGCTGGAGGTCGGGGTGTTGGTGATGCCAGGCAAGACTGTTCCGGCGAAGGCGGGTGCAAGGCAAAGGCTGCCGACGAGGGTGGAGGCAAGAAGTGAGTTCATGGTGGGTTGGGGGTTGGTGTCCCATGCAGGACTGGGTCGAGTGTTGGTGGCAAAGCGGGAAGCCACTACCCGCCAACTCGCCTAGTCTCCGCATATTTTGCTCGGGTGGCGGAGCTTCATGGCTTGTCGTCCTCGCTCAGGCGAATCAACGTCAGTCGAACCCGAACCAAGCGACATGAGACTCGACGACCTGGAAGAAAGCCAAAACGTGGAAGACCGCCGTCGTTCCGGAGGGGGCCGTGGAGTCGTGCTGGGAGGAGGACTTGGCACCATCGTTGTGGTGGTGGTGGTGATGCTGTTGGGAGGAGATCCGAAGGCCCTGCTCGATACGATGGGAACCCAGGGCGGGGGACCGGTTTCGAGTGCTCCGGCCTCCGTCGAGGATGAGCAGTTGGCGGTGCTGGTGAAAAAGGTCCTGCGCAGCACAGAGATCGTCTGGGCGGAGGAGTTCAAGAGGCTCGGTCGCCAGTATCGGGAGCCGCGGATGGTGATTTTCAGCCGTCAGGTCCAGACCGGTTGCGGCGCGGCGGACTCGGGCGTGGGGCCGTTCTATTGTCCGGCGGATCAGACGGTTTACATCGACCTTTCGTTTTACCGTCAGCTGAAGCAGCGCTTCGGTGCGCCGGGAGATTTCGCCCAAGCCTACGTCATCGCCCACGAGGTGGGCCACCACGTGCAGCATGAGCTGGGGCTTTCACGGCCGGTCGATGAGGCAAGGGGGCGGGTCAGTGAGAAGCAGCAGAACGCGCTGTCCGTGCGCTTGGAGCTTCAGGCTGACTTTCTGGCTGGCTTGTGGGCGCGGAAGCAGAACGATCAATCCCGTTTCCTCGAACCTGGTGACATCGAGGAAGCGATGCGGGCGGCGGAAGTGATCGGCGACGATGCCCTGCAACGCCAGGCGACGGGGCGGGTGGTTCCGGATTCCTTTACCCACGGCAGCTCCGAGCAACGGATGCGCTGGTTCATGAAGGGCTATCAGTCAGGCGATATCCGCCAGGGGGATACGTTCAGTGTGAAGGAGCTTTGAAGGGATGTGAATGGCAAGTGGTGATGGAAAGCCCCTTCACGACTCACATCTGCACGATCCGAAAGCCCTTCGCGCCCTCTAACAGCGGGATGCTTTCGCGGGTCACATTCTGGATGTGATGGGCCACGGCGGATTCTTCGGTGATTTCACGGATGAAATCCTCGACCTCCGCGCGCTCGCCCATGACCTGGAGTTCGACGCTGCCGTCATCGAGGTTTTTCACCGTGCCGCAGACATCGAAGCCCTTGGCGAGGTCCTTGGCGGTGTAGCGGAAGCCGACGCCCTGGACGCGACCCTCGAAGATGATGCGTTTCGCGATCATACTTCGGGCGGCTTCAGCGCTTGGAAGGGCTCACGGGAGTGGCCTGCTTGAAGGGATTGTCGGGATCCGCCGCGCCTTTGCGGTAAACATCGTCAGCAAACTTTCCAGGAAGGGGGGTGATGGCCTGGCCACGGCTGCGCTTGCCCTGGCCGTCGTAGGTGTAGATGAAGCGCCGGACGGGCATTTCCGTGACGCCGTCCTCCGGGTTCACGCGGCGAACTCGGGAGTCGAACATGCGCTCCTCGATGAGCTGGCCGTCGCTTTTGCGGTAGCCGTAGCTGACCTTGAAGAGTTCCTGCTTCTGGCCGTCGAAAATCTTGCAGCTCAGGGGATTCTCGTTGGCGTCCATGCGATAGACGGTGAGAAGCTCAAGAACGCCGTTGGCGGAGAAGGTTTTCTTGGTGAGCGTCCTGTTGTCGGGGCTGCGGAGGAAGAGCGTTTTCGAGCCATCCTCGTTGCGCATCACACGGACGTTTGGGCCATCGACCTTGTTGAAGTCATCATCGGCCACCGCGAGGAGAGTGCCTGCGGCGAAAAGCAGAGCCGTCATCGATTTACGGATTGTCAGAAACTTCATGGCGATCACGTTACGACGCGGCGCGAAACGCTGCAAGCGGACAGTTTTCATGCACTGGAAGATCGGACAACGGACCCTGGACCTGACCCGGCGGGGAGTGGTGATGGGCATTCTGAATGTCACGCCGGATTCGTTTTCGGACGGGGGGCGGCATGATGCGGTGGATTCGGCCCTGATGCATGCGAGGACGATGATCGCGGAGGGCGCGGAGATCATCGACATCGGTGGGGAATCGACCCGTCCCGGTGCGGTCCCCGTTTCCAGTGAGCTTGAAGTTTCAAGGACTCTCCCGGTCATCCGGGCCTTGCGCGCCGAGTGGGGTGGGCTGATTTCGATCGACACATGCAAGGCCCAGGTGGCCCGGGAGGCACTCGATGGTGGTGCAGACATCGTCAATGATGTCTCAGGCCTCACGGGTGACCCGGAAATGGAGGCCGTGTGTCGGGAGTCCGGCTGCGGCGTGGTCGTGATGCATCGACAGGGCACTCCTCAGGTCATGCAGCTGGCCCCTCATTATGACGACGTGGTGGGGGAGGTGCAGGCATTTTTCCATGAAAGGCTGCGGACCCTCACGGCGGCCGGGATTGCCGGGGAGGCCCTGTGTTTCGACCCCGGGATCGGCTTCGGAAAAACGGTGGAGCACAATCTGGAGCTGCTGCGGTCGCTCGACCGCCTCGCGCCTGCCGGGCGGCCGATCCTGCTCGGAGTCTCAAGGAAATCCTTCATCGGCCGGGTGCTGGAAAGTGACCGACTGGAAGATCGTGACTGGCCGACGGTGGCACTCACGGCAAAAGCCCGCGAGATGGGGGTGAGGCTGCACCGTGTCCACGAGGTGAGGCCGAATCTGGAGGCGGTCCGGATGATCGAAGCCATCCTCAACGGCGCGTGAGGCTCAGGGCTGCGGGCGCTGGCTGACGGCGTAGCGGTATTTCACCACCGCATCCGTCAGGCCGGTTGCGAGGGTGTTCTGGTAGGCCTCGTTCTCGATCAGGCGGGCTTCATAGGGATGGCTGACGAAGCCGCATTCGACGAGAATGGCGGGGTGTTGCACGCCGGTGAGGACGCTCCAGCGGGCGCGCTTGATGCCGCGATCAAAGCTGACACCGTTGCCTTTGCCCTGGATGCCCAGGCGCTGGAGGATGGAGCCATGCACGGAGGTTGCGAGGGCGATGTTGGCGGAGTCGTGCTCGTTGCCGTTGAAGTTGCTGAAGTCGCTTGATTTGAGGTTGCGACCGTAGTGGGCCACGCCCTGGGGCGAGAGCGTGAACGTCTCGATCCCATGGGCGGCGCTGCTGCCGGAATTGAAATGGATGCTGATGAACAAGGCGGGATCCTTGACTGCATTGGCGAGATCCACCCGCTCCTGAAGGGAAAGAAACACATCGCTTTTTCGGGTCAGCACGACCTTGAACCCTTTGGCTTCGAGCTGGGTCTTGAATTTTCCGGCGACCTTGAGGGTGTAGTTGGCCTCGCTGCCAAAAGGATTCGTCGCTCCGGCATCCTTGCCCCCATGACCTGGATCGATGATGACGGTTCTGAAGTTTCCGGCATTCTTGATGTAGTTCGGGCGGAGGACAGGATCGACCAACTTGGCTAGATCGATCCTCGAAACGCAGATTTTCGAACCGCTGATTTCGATCGGATAGCTGAAAACGAATTTCACGCTGTTCATCAGGCATTCCTGGGAGCCGACCTTGAGTGCCATTTCAACGCGTGGATTCTCCAGCTTGATGGAGTCTCCGGTGCGCGTCATTTTCGCGAAATGGTAGAAGGTCTTGATGCTATCGACCGTCACGTAATCGCGATCCTCGATCTTCACGATCTCCCAGCCCGCTTGGGCTCCGGCCCTGGAGGCGAAGAGAAGGGTGACCAGCAGCGCCATGGCGAATCCAAGGCGGGAATGGAAAGGGCGGAATGGGCGGGACATCTCGGATTGGGACAATTCGATGCTGGCGGTGGTTGTATCCCGAGAATTCGACGATGACAACGTGTTTCCATGGGTTTCATGCGCAGCAATGGATCGCCTCATCCGGGTCTGGACTCCGGGCTTGAGAATCCTACGCTCCCGGCATGCTGACCGTCGAACCCGTCTCCTCAATCCGCTCCCGCTGGGGCGAAGGCCCGATCTGGTGGAATGGCGCCCTATACTATGTCGATATCGAAGGCCACGAGGTCCACCGCTACGATCCGGTCAGTGGCGAGGAACGCTCCTGGAATGTCGGACAGCGGGTCGGAACCGTCGTGCCTCGCGAGGCCGGAGGACTTGTCATCGCAGGCGATCACGGGTTGTTTTTCCTCGATGAGGAAAGCGGCGAACTGTCTCCGATTGCGGATCCGGAAGCGGACAAGCCAGACAATCGCTTCAACGACGGCAAGTGCTCGCCTGACGGTCGTTTTTTCGCCGGAACCATCAGCTTGGTGAAAAAAACCGGTGATGCCCGGCTCTATCGGCTCGATCCGGATCTGAGCCTGCATGAGGCCTTCGGTCCGGTGACGAACTCGAACGGCATCGTTTGGTCGGGCGATGGGAAGACGGTTTATTACATCGATACCCCACGCCGCGAGGTCCTGGCGTTCGACTACGAGGATGGACAGTTGAGAAATCCCCGGACAGCGGTTTCGACCGAGGCCATCGACGCCTCGCCCGACGGCATGACGATCGATGCCGACGATCACCTTTGGGTGGCCTTTTGCCACGGAGCCTGCGTCGTCTGCTACGACCCGATTTCCGGAAATGAGCTTCGCCGGGTCGAGTTGCCCTGTCTGGAAACGACCGCCTGTGCCTTCGGCGGTCCGGAATTATGCGATCTTTACGTCACGACCGGAATCCATAAATCTGTGGTGGAAGAGCATGCCGGCCGTCTCTTTGTCGTGCGCGGCCTCGGAGTCCAAGGTGTCCAATCCTGCGCATTTAATGGATAAATTTTCTTGATACAGCAAAGCTAGAATCAACCCTGTCCGCATTCGAGTAACCCATGAAAGCAAGCCTCAGTCTCGCCCTAGTCGCCGCCCTCGCACTGGTTTCCTGCAAGGAATCCAGCAACAACGGCAAGCTCACCATCGCCGTCATTCCGAAAGGCACCACCCATCTCTACTGGAAATCCGTCGAAGCCGGTGCCAACAAGGCCGCCGCCGAGTTCGGGGTGAACGTGACCTTCATCGGACCTCAGAAGGAGGACGACCGCTCCCAGCAGATCGATCTCGTCCGCAATCAGGCGCTCCAGTCCGACGCGATCGTCCTGGCCCCTCTCGACGCCACCGCGCTGCGCGATGCCGTCAAGGACGTGACCGACAAGGGCAAGCCCGTCGTGATCATTGACTCAGCCCTCGCGGATTCCTCCTCTTTCATCACCAGCTACGTCGCCACTGACAACCGTGAAGGCGGTCGCATCGGAGCCCGACGCCTGGCCGAGATTCTTGGCGGAAAGGGCAAGGTCGCCGTGCTGCGGTATCTTCAAGGCAGTGCCTCCACCGATCACCGTGAGGAAGGTTTCCTAGAGGAGATCAAGAAGTTCCCGGGCATCGAGGTTGTCAGCGCCGAGCAGTATGCCGGTGCCACCGCCACCCAGGCCCAGGACACCGCGACCAACCTCCTGACCCGCTTTGCCGAAGGCGATGGCCTTTCGATCCAGGGCATCTTCTGCTCGAACCAGACCAACACCTACGGCATGCTCCAGGCCCTTCGCGGCAAGAACCTTGCAGGCAAGGTGAAGTTCGTCGGATTCGACTGCGATGCCACCTTCCTCGATGCGCTCAAGAAGGGAGAACTCCACGGCACCGTGCTCCAGGATCCGGTCAACATGGGTTACCTCGGCGTGAAGTCCGCGATCGACAAGATCAAGGGCACTGCTGTCCAGCCCGTCGTCGACACCGGAGCCACCATGGTCACTCCGGAAAACATGGCCGATGCCAAGGTCGCCGCGCTGATCAAGACCCAGGTGCAGTAAGCCCTCGCAGCCGGATTTTCCAAAACCCACCCGAGACGATGTCCCGCGACCCGCTTCCGCGTCTTCAGATGCGCGGCATCCGAAAGTCCTTCGGCTCGACGATCGCGCTCGGCCGGGTGGATCTGGAAATCCTGCCCGGCGAAGTCCATGCCCTCGTCGGTGAAAACGGTGCCGGCAAGTCCACCCTGATGAAGGTGCTCTCAGGAGCCCATTCGCCGGATGAGGGCGAGATGTTCTTCAATGGCGAGCCTTACCGCCCAAGAAATCCCCTCGAAGCCCGCGCGCGTGGCGTGGGGATGATTTACCAGGAGCTATCGATTGCGCCTCATCTCACGGTGGAGGAAAACATCGTCCTCGGCATGGAGCCGGTCATGGGGCCCTTCATTGATCGCAAGGAAATGCGGCGTCGCGCGCTGGAGGCACTCGCCCGCTTCGAGCATCCGGACCTCCGTCCCGACATGCGGGCGGGGGATCTTTCGGTTTCCGCCCAGCAGCTCATTGAGATCGGCCGTTCGCTCGCGATGGGCTGCAAGGTGCTGGTCTTCGACGAGCCCACGTCCTCGCTCGCGCAGAAGGACATCGAGCGGCTCTTTCTCCTCATCGATCGCCTCCGTGAACAGGGCATCTCGATCATCTACATTTCTCATTTCCTTGAAGAGGTGAAACGCCTCGCCAGCCGCCTCACGGTGCTGCGTGATGGTTCAGTGGTGGGCACGCTGGATGTGGCCAGCGCCTCGACCGATGAGATCGTGTCCTTGATGGTCGGCCGCAGCGTCGAGGATCTCTATCCGCGCACCGCCCGCACCCCTGGTGAGACGATTCTGGAAATCCGCAAACTCGCCGGAGCCAGCAAGCCGGTGTCTGCCGATCTGAGCCTTCGTCGCGGCGAGGTCATCGGCATTGCGGGTCTCGTCGGCTCCGGGCGTACGGAGTTTCTCCGCGCACTCTTCGGGCTCGATCGCGTCCGTTCCGGAGAAATCGTGATGGCTGGAAAGCCAGGCAATGCGTCACCACGTGAGCGCTGGCGTCAGGGTATGGGCATGCTCAGCGAAAACCGGAAAGAGGAAGGACTCGCGCTCAATCTTTCCATCGCCGACAACGTCACGCTGACTTGTCTCGAGCGTTTCGGATCGGCGGGAACGGTTTCGCCGACAAAGCAGCAGGCCGCGACCCAAAGCTGGATCGATCGCCTCGGCATCAAGTGCCAGGGCCCGACGCAAAAGATCGGTTCGCTTTCCGGTGGCAACCAGCAGAAGGCCGCCTTCGCCCGATTGCTCGAACACGATGTCGACATCCTGCTGTTGGACGAGCCAACCCGTGGCATCGACATCGCCGCCAAGGCCCGCATTTACGAGGCGATCAATGAAGCAGTCACCGACCCAAAGCGCCCTCGTGCGGTGATCCTGATTTCCAGCTATCTGCCCGAGTTGTTCGGCACCTGCGACCGTATCGCCGTCATGAGCCAGGGCCGCCTGACCCGCGCCGTGCCGGTCGGAAATCTAACACCTGAGGACGTCATGCGCGTCGCCACCGGCAAAGCCGACGACCTCCCTGGCTCTTCATCCTGAGTCTTGAATCTCCAACTCTTCAGTCTTTCCCCATGTCCATCCGTTCCATCCTCACGCTCCTCGGCCCCTTCCTCGCCCTCGTTGTGGTGTACTGCATTTTCGGTGCGATGAAGCCGGCGATGTTCACCAGCGATGTCGTGCTTAGCGTGCTCACTCAAACGGTGATCGTCGCGACTGCGGCCATTGGCATGACGCTTATCATCATTTCCGGCGGCATCGATCTCTCCGTCGGCTCAATCATCGCGATGGCCAGCGTGGCGGCGGCAACCTTCGTGACCAAGGGATACTCTCCGCTGATCGTTTTCGTCGGCACAATCGCTTTCGGAGCCATTTGTGGGATGATCAATGGTAGTCTCACCGTAGGTCTGCGCCTGCTGCCTTTTATCGTCACCCTCGGCACCATGCAGATCTTCCGCGGCGGAGCGAAGGTCTATGCAAAAGGTACTCCGGTGAACCTGCCGTTCGACGTCACAACCTACAAGGCTTGGATGGGTGGCAGCGGTCTTCCCTACGGCGTCTGGATGATGGTGGCGCTCGTCCTCGTCATGACCCTCGTGCTCCGTCTCACCCGCTTCGGCCGCTACGTGTTCGCTGTCGGCTCAAACGAGAACACCGCAACGCTCTGCGGTGTGAATGTTCCGAAGGTCAAGATCCTTGTCTACACCTTTGGCGGCGCGATGGCCGGGCTCGCGGCTGTGATGAACATGGCGAAATCCTCGCAAGGCGATCCGACCACCGCGATGGGCATGGAGCTTGACGTCATCGCTGCCGTGGTCATCGGCGGTGCCAGCCTTTCCGGTGGGGAAGGCTCCGTCCTCGGAGCGCTTATCGGTGCCTTGCTGATGACAACCATTCGCACCGGCTGCGTGCTCAACGCCATTCCAACGCCGTGGACTGAAGTCATCACCGGCGCGATCATCGTTGTCGCCGTGATCATCGATCGTCTCCGCCACCGCCGGGCCGCCTGAACCTTCAGGCACCCACCTGCCGCAGCCACTCGGTCAGGTTGTAGTACATCGTCACCCTTGCGATCTTGTCGTCTTTGATCTGGAAAAACGCCCCGGCCGGCAGCACGTAGGTCTGGCCATTCGCTGTCGGCAGTCCCTCGTCGGTTGAAAGATATTCGCCATGCACGGTGAACTCCGCTGCTGCACGCGTGCCGTCCTCATTCGCGAAAAGAACCAGGTCCTCCAGTCGCTCACGGTAGCAGCGGTCCATCCGCGCCATGAACTCCCGGAACGCCGCCACTCCCGTCTCCGAGCCTCCCTGGTTGAGGTCGTGGACCACATCATCTGCCATCAGCGAGAAGAATGCCTCGCGGTCTCCGGTGTTGAAGGCGGAATAATAGCGATCAAGCAGTTTGATGGTGGATTCTGGGGTCATGGTGCTGTGAGCAAAGCGGTGACCCGACCGCCGGGCAAGCCGCCGTTCAGAGAAATCGTGATCCGATCAAACAAACTCAAAGGAACCGAAGATATGTAGAGAAGATGATTGATAAAACGGCACGGTGCTTCCTGAACCCAGCATGGCGGCGATGCTTCGCTGCAAGGTCCGCTATTTCACGGAAGGCGCGGTGATTGGCAGCAAGGCCTTCGTCAATGAAGCCTTTACCGCGTGACGTGAACGTTTCAGCGCGAGGCGGAAGGACGGAGCGAGGAGGATGAAGGGAGCCGGGGCAGCTGCCAGCGGTGTAATGTGGACCGTTAGAGACCTGCGATTAGGTGTATTCCCAGTCCCGAATCGATGATCGTTAAGGGTCCGATTCGCCGATGTTCGTGACATCAGCCCCAGATTCGGTCCCAGGTCCAGTAGAGGCCCATCAGGCCGATGAGGCAGGAGGCGACTTTCCGCACCGCGCCGAATTGTGGCTTGCGGATCATCCAGAAGGTCAGGGCAAAGGCGGTGGCCAGCACCGTTACCTGGCCGAACTCCACTCCGAGGTTGAAGCCGACCAAGGGCTTGAGCACCTGGCCTTCCGGCAGATCCAGTTCCTGCATCACCGAGGCGAAACCCATGCCGTGCAGCAGTCCCAGACCGAAGACGAGTCCGACCCGCCACGGCTTGAGTTCCTTGACCCACAAGTTCTCGATGCCGACGTAGGCGATGCTCAGGGCAATCATGGGCTCGACCACACTTGCGGGCACCGTGAAGACCTTCAGCACCACAAGCGCCAGGGTGATCGAATGCGCCAGCGTGAACGCGCTGGTCTGTATCAGCAGCGGCTTCCATTTCGGCTGAAGGAAGAAGAGTCCGAGGATGAAACAGATGTGGTCGGTGCCGAGAGGCAGGATGTGCACGAAGCCGGAAACGATCCACTGCCAGAGAGAGGATCCCTGCTCGCCGGTGGTGCCGCCCGACGAGTCGATCGTCATCAACTCCACCGCCGGAGCCCTTGCGGTGAGCCTGAGCAGTCGGGATTCGGTTCCCCTGATAAGCAGGGCCAGCGGTTCATCCTCGTCGTCCTGCCAGGCCAATAGAAGCGGGCCGGATGCCTTGTCGGGCAGCGCGCCGGACAGGTCGATGCGAACCAGGGCATTTCCTTCCAGATTCTCCGACAGCACCGGCTTGGGCTCCGCATAGTCCGGATAATGATACTCCGCCTTCAGCCGCTGGCCATCGAGGGT